>JAEZWM010000085.1 GCA_023443025.1 Bacillota bacterium | reverse complement strand
ATATCTGTTCCAAATATGTCGATGACATCGTCACAGTTAGCGAAGACCAAATTGCAACAGCCATACTTACACTTATGGAAAAACAAAAGCTGGTGGCAGAAGGAGCAGGAGCAGTTGCAGTAGCTGCTATTATGTTTAATAAAATTCCGGTTGCAGGGAAAAAAGTATGTGCAATAATTTCAGGAGGCAACATAGATGTAAATATTCTCTCAAGAGTTATTGAAAGAGGACTATTAACTGCAGGAAGAAAGACAAATCTAACAATAGAACTGATAGACAAGCCAGGTCAATTAAAAACAGTATCTACAATAGTTGCTGATCAAGGTGCAAATGTAATAAGTGTATTCTACACCCCGGGTGGACAAAACATGGCTATCAACGGATGCTTCTTGAATCTATCAATGGAAACAAAAGACCATAAACATCTAGATCAAGTTAAAAAAGCACTGGAAGCGGAAGGATTTATAATTTGTGAGTAAGAGTAGGGCATTTGCCCTGCTTTTTGATTTTAGTAATTCATGATATAATTAATGAAATAAATTAAAGACAGTTAAAGAGGTATTATGTATAGAGCACTAATCGGATTGGCAGCAGTATTTGCTGTAACTTCATACTATTTCAAAAAACAAATCTCAGAATTAAAAATAAATAATATTACTATAAAAAATAAGAAAATCGATAAAACATTTAAAATACTACAATTATCAGATTTTCACTCAAATCCACACTTGGATATTGATGAACTGGAAAGTATAGTTGACGAAATCGATCCTGACCTAGCAGTACTAACAGGAGATATGGCAGAACAAAATCTCCTGCCGGTTGAGAAATTAATTAAGATGCTCACAAAAAAACAGTTTCCAAAGTATATGATTCTTGGAAACCACGAAGAGGAACAAAAGCATCTTGAAAATTATTTGAAAATTATAGAGGAAAGTGACATAATATATCTTGACAATAAAGTTGAAACAATAGAGATAAACGGAAATTCTATAAATATAATAGGTCTAGAGCATGAAAATCCCCAGCTTTCAAAATTAAGGACATCATTTGATAATGATAAATTCAACTTAATATTATCTCATGCTCCAAACACTATTTTAAATATGGTAACAAACGATGACGACCTGGTATTATCCGGTCATACACATGGAGGACAAGTTAGACTACCGCTAATTGGAGCTATTTATGTCCCTAATCAGTTTCCAATTCCAAGATATATAAAGGGTTTATACGAACTGGAAACAGGGACTAAACTGTATGTGGACAGCGGAATGGGAACGAGTAGATTACCATTAAGAGCGCTTAATCCTGTCCAAATAAGCGTAATTACAATTCAAAATGACCGCCAGTAGCTCAACGGATAGAGCATCGGTCTTCGGAACCGAGTGTTGGGGGTTCGATTCCTCTCTGGCGGGCCATACCCTAAGCTTGGAATTTAAATGTTCTAAGCTTTTTTAATCCTGTAGTAATTAACTTAGTACATCAGATGTTAAGTTAATTGTTAAGCTTATATTGTTGATAAGATTGGAGAAGATATGAAAAAAATTTTAAAGAATATATTTTTTGCATGTATGATTATTGCTATTTGTTCTGTAATTACAGTATGCGCAAAAGACGGTTATCAAATAGATCGAATAGCAGGAGACAATAGATACGAAACCTCAGCTAAAATCTCGGCATCACTTTTTGAATCTGCAGAAACTGTCGTAATGGCATCAGGAGAGAACTTTGCCGATGCACTTACTGCAGGTGCTTATGCAAATTACATAAATTCACCACTTCTTTTAACAGCAGGGAACTCACTACCGGAAGCTATCAAAACTGAACTTGAGAGGCTTGGTGCTGAAAATTTAATTGTAGTAGGCGGAGTAAATAGTATTGGAGATTATATTGAACATATTGGGTACAACATAGATAGAATTGCAGGTGAGAATAGGTACACAACTTCAGAAGCGGTTAGATCTAGGATGGATATAGAAAAAGGTGTTATTGTTAGTGGAGGAGATTTTCCGGATGCATTGTCATCTATAGGACTTATTCATAAAGAAAATAAGTATTTAAAACTATCAGATGGCAATTTCCCATTAGATTATGAATTTGTAATAGGCGGGGACAAGTTGTTACCGGGAAGCCCTACTCGAAAGGAATTCAGGATTGCCGGAGACGATAGATATGAAACATCAACTAGAATCGCAGAAAGATTTGGCGACTTTAGCACAATAATCTTAGTCTCAGGAGCAAACTTCCCGGATGCATTGTCTGCAGCACCATTGTCAAAAGCATATGATGCACCGATATTATTAGTCAATGGAAATTCAATTGACAAAAGAACCATACGACTACTACAAAACAACGATATTGAAAGAGTCATAATAGTTGGAGGACAAAGTAGCGTTCCTGAGTCTTTAAAAGGAACTTTAAATAATATATTGAGCTTTGACCCGGACAGCGTGGTACTAAAAACTCCTTTTATGCCTGGAGAAAATGATGCTGTAGTTAAAAAAGCGGTAAAAGAATATCATGATCAAAAGACCGACTATAAATATTCATCTAGGGACTATGATCCTCTAGGAAAATATTTATCCTCACTTTATATAGCATCCTATACCAACAATTCAAAAATACAGATGGATAAAAATGGACTACCAATGGTTAATTACGAAGGGGTATATCATTATAATCCTGTTACAATGTCTCAGTATGGGCTAGCTGCATACGCGCAGTTTCTTGATGATAGACCAGAGGCAGAAGAATTATTTATAAGAGCAGCAGATAAAATTGTTTCTATGATGGATGCTGATGGCTCTCTTAGATATACTTTTTCTTGGTATAATTACAATGCAAAAAAACAGCATGAGGTTGGATGGGTAAGTGCACTTGCACAAGGACAGAGCTTAAGTTTATTATCAAGGGCTTATGAACATACGAAAAACTATAGATACATCGAAGCGGGAAATAGAATCTTAAGTGTACTTCTTACCGATATGAACAAAGGTGGTGTAATGACTACACTGCATGACATATCACCACAGATTTCCAATTATGTTTATTTTGAAGAATATCCAACAAACCCAAACAGTTACACCTTGAATGGGTATATGTTTACCCTACATGGGCTGTATGATTGGGGTAAGCTTACTGAGAGGCATCCTTTTGAAGTTGGCTACAACGACTCCATGTATTATTTTAATTGTGGGGTAGAATCTCTAAGACTGATTATCGATTTGTTTGATGTTGGAGGATTTTCAAACTACGACCTAGGATATATGAATTTCCCGATGAAGCCTAGACTTATAGCCAGCTACCATGCTCACCATATATCACTGCTTCATTCATTACATTCCATAACAGGAATAGAGAAATTTAAAGAAGTCGAGAATAGATGGATTAGTTATGTTACTCCGGTTGAGTGATATCTTAATTAAAAACCAGCACTGATTAATGGATTTAATCGTGCTGGTTTATTTTTTTAGTATGAAATAGTTACGTGTTGTAAAATTTAGTAGTATTTAACAAATAATCTTTTATGCTGAATAGCATAAGTTTACAAAAAGTTTGTTTATTCTAAATTTTGAATCGCCCAGTCTGCTTCTTCTTGTGTGAATTTTTCTCCGTACTCAGAAACTAATTGTTCTCTAATTGCTTCGGGAGACATATCCATCATATCTTGGTATGATTTTGCTGTTTCTAGTGCATTTGCTTTCCAGTCATGTACAATATTATCTATGGCGTATTGTGCTTCATCCTCACTAAACTTCTCACCATAATCAGATATTAATTGATCATATATTCCTTGCTTAGACATATGCATAGTCTCGGCATAAGATTCGGCGGTTTTTAATGCATTTTCATTCCAATTATGTACAATGTGGTCTATAGCATATTGTGCTTCATCCTCACTAAACTTCTCACCATATTCGGATATTAATTGATCGTATATACCTTGTTTCGACATATGCATTGTTTGGGCGTACGTTTCAGCTTTTTTCAACGCATTAGAATTCCAATCAAAATCAATGTTCTCAATAGCATAAGTTGCAGCTTCTGCGGAGAAATTTTCACCATATTCAGATACTAATTGATCATAGATGCCATTTTTAGACATATGCATAATTTTAGCATAATCAAGAGCTTTATTTAAAGCTGATTTATGTTCAGTAGGAGCATTAGAATCCGTTTGAACTGTACTAATATTTTTTGTGTTTTCTTTACTTTTTGCCGTAGAAGGTTTGGTTTTATCTGTAGTGGACTTAGATTCTTTTTTGCTAACCTCTTTTTCTTTCTTAGCTATTTCTTCTTCTTTTTTTCTTAGCTCATTTTCACGTTTTTCAAGTTCTTTTTCTTTTTTAGAAACTTCATCAGATTTTGTTTTTACAGTTTCTGTTGCAGTGTTACTATTACCGCCACAGGCAGTTAAGATTAAAGATAAACCTATTAAAAACAATATTTTTTTCAAAATACTTCCCCCCCTATACAAAATAAAATTAATAAAGTATGGTATATTTAGCTTAGCATATTAAACTGAGATAGTAAAATAAAAAGGGTTAATAAAGGAGCATGTCATTAAAAATTCAACAACATGCTCTCAATAACTATTCTATTGAATTAAGATCAACTATCATTTTAAGTGGAGTTGAATCTATTGAACCGAATTCCTCTAGAACTAACTCCATAGGTTTATTCATATCCGCAATTTCAACTACAGTTTCAACACCTTCTATCTTTTCACCTGGACCGACTTCTTCTTGTCCCTTTGCATAATCAACACCATCTAAAACAAAAGGTAAATCCATCTCTTCACCATCCTGGAAACCTGTGATGATATAGGAGTAGAAAGGTGAGTTTGTTTTTTCGCTTTTGTTTTCCCAGTCGGAAACGACTTTTAATGCTGTTTTTCCATCAGAATCTTTAACAAATGATAAAGACTTAACTGTTACCACTACATCTCCGATTTTGTAAGCTTTTCCCAGTTCAAATTTACCGTCAGCTTGACTAGGCTCGATAACTTCAGTAGACGTAGAGTCTTTTTCTTCTTTCTTTTCTTCTTTCTTTTCCTCTTTATTTTCTTCAGCATCTTTGCTCTCAGATTCAGCCTTAACTTCTTCCGTTTTATTTTCCTCTTTTTTAACTTCTTCTTTTTCTACTTCAGTTTCTTGAACGCTTTCAGACTTACCTTCATCAACTTTAGGTTTATCATTTCCCCCACATGCTGTTAGAAATATGGATAGTCCTAGAATTAATAGTATCTTTCTCATTGTAATTCCTCCTTTTACTTAAAAATTAAGTTTTTATGAGTATTTATTACAACTATAGAATAACATAATTTTTTGAGTTAGTAAATTATTAAAGCGTATTAAAAGAATCTTGATTCAATTAAAAAAGACACTCAAGATTAATAATAAAATGCCTCTAAATATTATAATTAGAGGCATTTTGTAGATTTTAACAATGCAATTATTTATTAAACTTTACTTGCTACATATCCAGCTGCTTCTGCTTCCGCTGGAGTATCGAAAAATACAGCATTTTCATAATTTATTTTTTTATATTGTATTTGTCCCGGTCTATGATATTTTTTGCTACCTGTATGACCTATTATCCTTCCTTCAGCATATAGATAAGCTTTTTAGAAGGACCGGGAGTTGGTTTTGGTGTAGGCTCCGGATCAGGATCTGGTGTTGGTTGAGGTTCTTCTGGTGTAGGATCCGGATCAGGAACAGGCACTGGCTCTTCCTTAACGTCTTTTAAAAGATTTTCAATATCTTTAGAAACTGAATTTTCTCCACCAATAATTATTATATCCTTATCTGTTTTATCTATAAAAGCTTTGGTTACTGGAACTAAAGTTTTCGGTGATGTTAGAAGGATAACCGCATCTTTTTCAGCAGCATATCCTGACGCTGAAAGTGCATCCGGATAATTGGTTCCGTCGACTAAAACTATTTTATCATAGTCGTCATAAGCTTCAGCAATCTTAACTGCGGTATCATAACGATCGCTTCCTGCAATTCTTTCAACCTCACCGGGAACACTGTTTATACCACCAATAGCTATACCTTCAGTTACAGGCGTTCCATCGTTCAATAATAGTACACCGTCTTCTTCTACGATATATGGTGCAGCTGCAAGTGCATCCGGGAAGTTTCTTCCGTCAGCGTGATATGTTTTAATATCGTTATCATCGTCATCATCGTCGTCATTTTTTAGTACATATGATTCTACAACTTGTGATACAACTTCTGCTGTTTTGAATCTGTTTTCTCCGGCAAGCCTTTCTACTTCAAATTCAGACAGTGCTTTTTCTACTTCTGCTGTTAAAGTGTTAAGACCACCTAATAAATAGACTTTTTTAACATCAAGTCTTTTTAATTCTGCTAAAAGTTCATCGCTAACAGCATCCCTGCTTGTAACAAGTAGTGGAGCATCTAACTCACCGGCTAAAACCCCTCCTACTAGTGCATCAGGAAATGTTTGGCCGCTAGCTATAACTGCATAATCCGAATCATCAAATGCTGCTTTACTAACTTCAATAGAAGTTTTATATCTGTCAGCACCGGAAATTCTTTTAACATCTCTAGCTTCCGAATCATCAGCGAATACTGTCACTGAAGAAAACAGGATAGCAACCACTAATAGCAATGAAAGTAGTCTGCTTTTCTTTCTAAACAATGAAATCACTCCTTTAAATAATAAATAATCTACATAATGTAATTATTATGTATTTAATTAAGTATATCATATTTGGTGAGATAATCTTCATATTTGTAATTACAAAATAAAGCGATAGAGGACGAAACTTGGGTATAATTAAAATGAGAAATTTATAATTAACATAAAAAGAGGTGATTTGATGAACAATATGGAGCTTATCAGTCAAATTCTTGGTAAAACTCAAAGTGAAATTGAAAGATTAAATCCTGTGAATATCATGTTAATAGGTAAAACAGGTGCGGGAAAGAGCACTTTGATAAATAGTATGTTTAGAGAAAATCTTGCTACAACAGGAATAGGGAAACCAGTAACTCAAACAGTAGAAAAAATAACTAAACAGGGTGTACCTATAACTCTTTATGATACAAAAGGTCTTGAATTAAGTGCAAAGGTACAAAAAACTGTGGAGAAAGAGATAACATCAACCATAAAAAAATCCTTTAAAGACGATCCTAGAGAAAGAATACATCTAGCATATTACTGCATTAATGCAGGTAGTAACAGGATTGAAGATGATGAAATAGAACTAATTGAAGCTGTTGCAAAATTAATACCTGTGATTGTAGTTCTTACGCAGTCTTTGGGAGAAAATTCAGAAAAATTAAAGAACTATATTTACAATTTAGGATTAAACATTAAAGGCGTAATAAATGTGCTTGCTGTACCTATGTTCATTGGAGAAATTAAAGTACCGGCAAAGGGATTAAAAGAACTATTAGAAGTTAGCTTTAGGTATCTACCGGAAGAAGTGCATAGGTCTTTTACTAATGCCCAACACGTCGATATTCAAAAAAAAGCGGATGCAGCTACGCGTTGGGCTAATGGTTACATCGCAACTACTTTTGGTGTTGGTTTTGCACCGATACCATTTTCAGATGCGTCCATACTAGTACCTATGCAGATAACAATGCTTGCTCATATAACTGCAATCTTTGGACTGTCCATGGATAAACAAAGGTTGGCTTCAATAGTAGCAGCTATTGGAGGAACGGGAGGAGCTACTTATTTAGGTAGATATATTGTTTCAAATACCTTAAAATTAATTCCAGGAGTTGGAACATTAGCAGGAGGACTAATATCCGGAGCCACCGCTTCCATTCTAACTAATGCCCTCGCAAGAGCCTATATTCAAGTTTTAAGTATAATTGCAAAAAGAGAAAAAGAAGGACTTGATACCGATATGCCTGATATTGAAAATATGATGAAAGAGGCATATGAGTGGTATTTGAAAAATAAGGGGAAGGAATAGGTGATTATAAAGAACCTCTTATCATATTGAGTTTTGATTTATGGATAAATACAATTTATAAATAATTACTTAATAATCAGAATTAAAAAAGTATAGGTATTAGTGCGAACCTATACTTTTTATTTTAATAATTTATATTTTTATAATGTAATAAATCTAATTTAGTTTAAAGTAGTTTGTTTTATTCCCAGTCACTAAATAGTTCTATATTTTCTTGGTTAACAACTAAAAGTGGAGAATAAATAGATTCTTTAATATCATGTCCCTGTATTATTTTTTGAGCTAAAATAACCGCTGCTTTAGTATATGCTTTTGGAGAATATGTTATACTTCCGTTTAGCTTACCTTCTTCTATCGAAGTTTTCGCTTCATCAGTAAAGTCCACTCCATATACAATCACATCGTCCTTTATGCCTTCATCTTCCAATGCTTCAACAGCACCTAGTGCCATTACATCATTAACTGCAAAGATAGCTTTTAAGTCTTCATTTGCTTGTATCAATGCTTTAGTAGTTTCATAAGCTTTGTTTCTATCCCAGTCAGCTGCTTGAATAGAAATTAAATTAATACCTTCAGTGCTTTCAAACTTTTCTTTTGCACCATTTGTTCTACCTTCACTTTGTCCTGCGCCAGGTATTCCTTGAATAATTGAAACTTTACCTGTACCATCTATCTTTTCTATTATTTCTTCAGCTATCATTTTACCTTGATTTTCAAAATCCACAGTAATTCTACCGTCAAGGTATCCACCTTGTTCTTCAAGAGATTCTATATTTACTCCAGGTCCAAGGTTTATTATTTTTATTCCTTGCTCATTTGCCTTAACAATGCCAGGAATCAAGTTATTAGGATCAATAGGAGAGACTATAATTGCCTCATAGTCTTTTGCTAACATACTTTCCAGAACTTCTAGTTGTTTTTGTGCATCTCCTTCCTGATCAGTTGCAAATACTTCTAATTCTACACCTAGTTCATTAGCTGCTAATTCATACTTTTCCTTCATATTAGACCAGAATGGGTTGTTAAGAGTTATTACAAGGATGCCAATTTTTTCGTTTTTCCCACTTTCAGGAAGTGGTTTAAGTGCCTCAGTTAATGCAGTTTCCATCTCGTCTTTCATCGACTCAGGAGTAGCGTTATCGCTCTCTTCTTTGTTTTCTTCATCTTCTTGATTTTCTTCTAATTCAACTTTATCAGTCTTGTCTTCAACAGCATCTTTTGTTTCTTCAGATACTTCTTTACTAACCTCCTTAGAAGATTCTTCTACCTTACTGTTAGAAACACTATCAGTGTTATCGTTACTACAACCTACGAAAACACCAAGAATAAGTGTCAAAATAATAAAAATTGATAAAATTCTTTTCATTATAACCTCCTAATTTATTAGAAATCATAGGGAATAGAATCCCTTGATTTTCTTTCACTAAATAATATAGATATCAAGATTATTAATCCTGATATAAAACCTTGATAATAAGAAGAAATGCCGACTATGGTTAGAGCGTTACTTATCATTGTCATAAATAAGCTCGCCAAGCCTATGCCAAGCACACTTACTCTTCCTCCATATATAAGTGTACCACCTAGAACTGTTATTGCAATAATTTGTGATTCTATCATCATTCCAGATATAGGTTCTGCTGAATTTAGCCTTGAAATTAAAATTAATGAAGCAATAGTAGCGAATAAACTATTAATTACGTAAACACTAATTTTATAATAATCAGAATTGATTCCTACCCTACGTACTGCTTTACTACTGCTACCAATACATAATATATAATGTCCAAATTTTGTATATCTAAAAATTATAAGAACAAATATAATCAAAAGAGTTGCAAATGTTATTGGTATGGTAAAAATTTTATAATTAATTTTAGATAGTGCTGTAAAATACTTAGGAAATCCATAAATGGGCTTTCCTTCAGATATTATTAACGCTAACCCTCTATAAAGTGACATGGTAGCAAGCGTTGCAATAATTGGAGTAATTCTATGTTTGATTATCACATATCCATTAAACAACCCTAAGACACATCCGAGAATTAATGAAATGATGATAGCTATAAGTACACTGTTAGTAATTATAAAGATTTTTCCGAAAATTATTCCAGTTAATCCCATAACGCTACCAATAGATAAATCAATACCACCACTTACGATTACAAAACTCATTCCTAAACTCAGTATTAAATAAACGCTGTTATGATCCAATAAATTTCTGATATTGGTTAGTTTAATAAAAACAGGATTTAAAAAAGTTACTAATAAAAAAGAGATTGTAAAAAGCAAAAACAAGACTTTTATTTGAAGGCTAAATTCTTCACGATATAATCGCTTTAGTTCAAATTTCATTTATTTACCCCCTCTTTCATCATAAAGAGAAGAAATTAAACGGTCTCTGTTTAAAACATTTGATTCTATACTATCAACTAATTTTCCGTTTTTTAGTATTTTTACATTGTCTGCTAAAAGTAGTATTTGATTTATATTATGACTTATTATTATAATCGTTTTGTTTAACTGCTTAAGTTTTAATATATTTTTATTTATTAACTCTGATTCAATTACTCCCATTGCTGCTGTAGGCTCATCAAATATGATAAGTTCACTATCGTCGTGTATCGCTCTGGCAATTGCAATTGCCTGTCTTTGACCACCAGAAAGATACTTTACGGGTTTGTATATATCTTTTATATCAATATTAAATTCTCTAAGAAACTCAACGCCAAGAGTCTCCATTTCTCTTCTATTCATAAAAAGGTTGTTCTTGGTCAATTCTTTACCTAGAAAGATGTTGTCAATAGCATCGCGTTCTTCTACTAATGATAGATCTTGATAAACAGTAGATATACCATTTAACTTTGCTACTTTTGGAGAAAGTTTATTGTATTGCTTTCCTCTTATTATTATCATACCGGCAGTTGGATTTAATTCGCCTGATAAGATTTTAATTAAAGTACTTTTTCCTGAACCGTTGTCGCCGGCAAGAGCAGTTATTTGTCCCGTTTTTATTTTTAGTGATACTTGATTTAATGCGGAGATATTTTCAAAGTTTTTGCTTATGGAATTAAACTCAACATAATAATTATCAGACATGTTTATATACCCAACCTCTTTATATAGACTTTAATTATCATATTAGATTATAGCATTATAGAATTTTGTTAACAAATAAGAAATCCTTATAAGCTGATTAATATTGCTTATAATAATAACTATTCACCAAATATTATGTATTATTGTTAGTTGTACTTTTAATATATAATAATTCATAAATAATCTTATAGTGATAATAACCAATATTAACAATCCAAGAAAACCATAATGGACCAATTCATGTAGTAACTCAAAGTGAAATTAATAACTAGTATAAACCTTTTAAAGGGTTAATAAAGTCTCCTAATATATACTACTTTAGCATTAGGAGACTTATTTAGAAATGAGTATAAAAAAACTTTTACAACTATAGAGGAATGTAATCTATTTAATAAATTCCTCTCCATTCATAGTTTCTATTACATATTTGTCTTTATAAGAATTAATTAATTCTCGTTCAACCTCGTCCAGTGTCTTATGAAGTGGATTTGCAATCAACTCATTCACATTGAAATCAAGCAAATCTCCATCATTTAAAGATATATTCTTAATATCGACATGATAATAAACTACTTCATTATTATATCCTTCAATTTTTCCAAGTTCATAATCATATGAATCGAGATTAATGTTTATGGAATATACAAAAGTAGTAATGTTAAAGTCACCAAACATAGACGGTTCTTTTGCTTTTTTATGAATAACTTTCTCCAAGTTAGTATCAAATGTTGCATAATCATTTTTGAATGAATATAAAAATTGGTCAGTTGGTAACATTGCAATTTTTTGACCGAAATTCGCTATATATGATGTTAAATTATCATCAGCTTCTTTTAATAATTGTTCTCTGGCTTTATTATTTAGAGAACTTAAATTATCAGGAAATTCGTCCATCCCAGTGGGGATAAACTCTTTTTCAGTTTCTTTAACTGAATAACCTTCATTTAATAACTTGTCTAATCCTCCTGTAATTTTAACTATCAATGGTTCATTATTTTTGGCTTCTCCATATTTCGTATCGGACGAGTACTGTAGACTGTTTAGTAATGGATTAGAACTATCTTTAATAATATCGTAACGTAAATACGGAGAAGTTCCTTCGTATCTAACATTAATGCCTTCAAAGGCATCAATTTCTTCTATCTCTTTTAGTCCCTCAACTTTTACTTTTTTTGTTCCTTCTTTAAACTCCATAGGTAAGTCAAGTTCTTCAGTAGGTTTTTTATAAGCTTTAATAATAATTTCGTCACCATTTTTTAAATTAGTGTTTGGTTCAGCTTCAATAACAAGTGAATCATTGAAAACCAAACTTTCAAATAATTGCTCTAGAATATCTTTATCTTTTTGCTTTTCGGTCATGTGATTAGACATGTCTACTTCTAACGCATTATGGTTGATTCTTGTTTTGATTTCACCTTTGCCGTCGACACCTTCAAATCTAAAATCGACATAATCAATTAAAGATATCTCTGGCTTTTTAGAGCACGCAATTAACAAAATACTAAAGATTAAAACTAAAATAACTTTTCTAAATTTCATAATTTTTCTCTCCTTAAAATAGATAGGCTACCAAAAATAAACTAAATTGCAAATAATTTCCAACGATATATCACATTCATTATATTAAACATTAATATTAAGTCAAATAAGAATTATTAATGATTTTATAATAAAATATTATAAATACACTCTCCAGCCTCTAACTAACAAATACTATGAATCTACAAACCTTATATTTAAACCACAGAGTTCATAATTCATGCAACTGCAACTAAAAAATTGCATCCATAATCCTCATTTCCTACCCTACCACCCAAAAGTAATAAAATTAATCTTTACAAGTATAACAATTAGTGATATGATAATAAAAAAGATTTAGGAGAATAACTATGCTTACTAAACTCGTTGCACAACTTTATTACTTTTATTTTTACTTTACTGGCTTTAACAGTAAGGCTTTTTTGGGTTGTGTGACTAATGCAGAGTATTCTTAAGGATTTATGAGTATTTTGATTTAGACTCCCCGAAGGC
>JAEZWM010000077.1 GCA_023443025.1 Bacillota bacterium | reverse complement strand
ATCTTCAAAATTACCGAACTCCACTAGTTTTGCGTGATTCATTACAAGTATTTCATCATATTTTCTAAGGAGTTTTTTATTTAGTCTATGGGTTACAACTATTTTTGTTACATCTTCAAGGTCTATTACTGCACTTTCCACTTCTTCTGCAGTCTTGTTGTCCAGTGCAGCTGTAGATTCATCCATCAGTAGAAATGGCGTTTTTCTGATGAGACTTCTTGCTATCGCCACTCTTTGTTTTTCTCCACCGGATAGATTTTTACCGTTTTCACCACAAGGATAATCCAAGCCCTTTTCATTAATCAAAGTTTTAAGTCCTGAATTGTTCACTGCCGCCCAAAAGACATCTTCCTCAACGTCTTGAAACATGGTTATATTATTTCTTAGACTACTATTAAAAAGGAAAACTTCCTGCTGTATGACGGACAGATGCTCAAATAAACTATCAAGTTCTATTTCTTTCATCTCCAGGTCGTCGATTTTTATCGAACCTCTGTAATCTCTGAAGTAACCTAACATAAGTTTTAATACGGTCGACTTCCCACTACCACTGCCCCCTACAATAGCGTATCTTTTTCCACTTTCAAAGAAATAGTTAAAATTATGGACCGCTTCATCTTCTTCTGAGTATCTAAATCCTACATTTTCAAAATATATACCACTTTTTATACCCGGAAGTCTCTTTCCTTGTGGATATTCTATCCCGTCACCTTCAATTTCATTTGCTATTTTTTCCACGAGTTTAATAGCTGCTTTACGATTACTAATCAGTGGCGCCAGTTGCCTTACAGGATCGTATAGATAAAAACCTAATTGTACAAATGCAATTACAGCTCCTATTGTCATCTCTCCGTTTATTGCATATAAAAACCCTCCGCCGATTATTATTCCATTTACTAAAAAAGTCGAGATATTGCTGTAGATTCCAATAGTATCAGAGGTAACTCTTCTTTTTCTTTTGACTGATTCAAGTTCGAAATTGTCACGCTGAAACAGTTCAAGAGCTTCCTTTTCAGCACGGAAGCTTTTTATGACAATAAATCCGCTTACCAAGTCTTTGACCTGTGCTACAAATTCGCGGTTACTATCTGAAGTTTCAGTCTCCTTTTCAACAAGCTCTTCACCGTATTTTATGGATAACAAAGTACAAATAATGGACGCAACAATTGCGGGCAAACCAAGTCTCCAGTTAAAATACAGCATAGCTGCTGACGCAATTAGAAAACTTATTATTACATTAAAGAGCTGTACATTGCCTGCTAAATAGTTTAATTCTATGCTGTTTAGATCATTTGAAAAAGCAGAAATAAATTTAGCTCCTGACTCCTGTTGGAATTCGGAAATTGATTTATCCAATAGTTTCCTAAAAACATAATCTTTAAACTGGGATAAAGCAGTCATCAAGTAACGGTTTTTATATCTCCTGAGTAGTACTGAAATCATGAAGAATAGTGTTATGGACACCCAAGTGATATTTATCGCTTTATAAAATAGATTATCGCTTGATTTTTCAATAGATTCAATGAAGAATTTAAAAACAACCGCCATCCCAACCCACATAAGAGTGGTGAGAACAACACAGACAAGTGTAATAATCAAATTTTTTCTATTATTTCTATAGAATTGTTCAAAACATTCTTCTCTTCTTCTCATTATAATGACCTTTCAATTTTTTCTATTATTTAATTGTTGCATTCTACTTGAAGTATATCACCATTTTGTAAATACTTTCAAACTTTTATATAACTTAAGCTTTAATAATTTAAAAACACGAGAACATAAACCATTCTCGTGTTTGCTTATATTTTTAAATTTTTATGTAAATATGGCACCCCCAACCGGATTCGAACCAGTGACTGACCCTTAGGAGGGGTCTGTTATATCCGACTTAACTATGGGGGCATTACTCTTTTAATATATTACTTTATTTGAACCAATATGTCAATAAATCAAGGCTTACACATGCAAGCCTTGATTTTTAAAGTTATTTAATTATTGTCTTATCATGGTGGTAATTGTTTGGAATGTGTTTTCAATAGATCTTATAATTCTGGTAAAAAGATTAGCCTTGTCAACATCTCTTTTTAATACCAAATCCACCGTGATTATATCCTCTCCCTCAGATGACAATGTCATTGTCCCTACTTTTTGTCCGGCTTTAAGCGGCGCTTTTAATCCTTCTTCTATATTTGATTTATACACATATCTCTTTGCTTTTGGTGCAAGAACTCGGTAGGATTCGGATGGAAATACTTGTACTTTAGGATTTACAGCTGAATTTATAATTATTTCGTTGTAAGGAGCTTTGTCGTCAATTATAGTTCTTATACCATAGTTTTCAAGTCCATAATTGATTAGGTGTTTAGTTAGCTCACTTCTTTCTGATAAATCTGCAGCACCCATTACAATGGTAATTAGCCTAAAGTCTCCGGATTGGTAGCTTTTTTTAGCATCGATAGTGGAAACTAAGCAGTATCCTGCTTCTTCTGTAAAGCCCGTCTTTAATCCATCTACTCCAGGAACATCACCTACCAGTGGTATTGTTGACTCTCCTGTAAAGTTTCTTTTAGGCATATTAAGTATTTTTATCTTAGAATACTCAAGTACCTCCGGATATTCTTTTATTATATGAACCGAAAGCTTAAAAATCTCCTCTGTGGTCATAGTGTTCTGATTGCTGCCTTCTTGTAGTCCGGATGAGTTATAGAACTTTGAATTTACTAGTCCTAGTTCTGCAGCCTTTGCATTCATTAATTCTACAAAAGCCGGCTCAGTTCCTGCAGTTTTTACTGCTAATGCATACGCAGCATCGTTACCACTCACTATCATTAACCCAGCAAGCAGTTCATCTACGGTCAGTACCTCACCTTCCAATAGATTAAGGCTAGATCCACCAACTTCTTCCATCTCATTAGTAATTGTAACTCTGTCTTCCAAGTTTAGTTTACCACTTTTAGCAGCATCTTTAACTACCAGATAGGTCATTAGTTTAGAAACTGAAGCAATATTAAGCGGAGCTTCTATATTGTACGATTCCAAAACCCTTCCGGATTCAAAATCTCCAATTAGATAACTCTGTAATCTGTCTTCAATTCCTAGATTTGCACTTGCCATATGCGGTAAAAGTAATACTAATATTAATAAAAAGATTATTCCTTTATATTTCTTTTTCAAATAAACACCTCAGTACCATCTAGAATTGGTAATATATTAGTGGGCATCATAAATGCTCACACTAATATATTACATTAATTCCAATTATTTATCAATCTTTTGTACTCCCATGTACTTAACTAATACTTCAGGTACTGTTATACTTCCGTCTTCATTTTGATAATTTTCTAGTATCGCTGCTGCCGTTCTACCCACTGCAAGTCCTGATCCGTTTAGGGTATGAGCATATTCTATTTTACCTTCTTCGTTTCTATATCTGATATTTGCTCTTCTAGCTTGGAAATCTTCAAAGTTACTACAGCTTGAAATTTCTACATATCTATTATAACTCGGCATCCATACTTCTATATCATAAGTTTTAGCAGAAGAAAAACCAAGGTCTCCGGTGCAAAGCATAACTACTCTATATGGTATCTTTAGTTGTTTTAATACTTCTTCCGCATTGTTTGTAAGTTTTTCCAGTTCATCGTAACTAGTTTTAGAATCAGTAAATTTAACAAGCTCAACTTTATCAAATTGGTGGTTTCTTATAAGACCTCTAGTGTCTCTGCCTGCAGATCCTGCTTCTTGTCTAAAACATGGTGTGTATGCTGTATACAGAATAGGAAGTTTTTCATACTCCAGCACTTCCCCACCTAGTAGATTTGTCACCGGAACTTCCGCGGTAGGAACTAAGAAAAAGTCTTTACTCGGTACATGAAACATATCGTTCTCAAATTTTGGAAGCTGACCTGTACCCGTCATAGCATTTCTATTTACAAGTACCGGCGGCAATATTTCTGTATATCCATGCTCTCCTGTGTGCAGATCCAGCATAAAGTTTATAATAGCTCTTTCAAGTCTAGCTCCTAGACCTTTAAATATCGTAAATCTAGTTCCTGATATCTTTGTTGCTCTCTCAAAATCTAAAATATCCAGATCAGTTCCTAAATCCCAGTGAGGTTTTGGTTCAAAGTCAAATTTGGTAGTCTCTCCAACCACTCTAACTTCTATGTTATCTTCGTCGGTTTCACCTTCTGCTACTTCTTCATTAGGAGTATTAGGAATATTTAATAAGTGATTTTTGATTTTTTCATCAACTTCTTTAACCTTCTGGTCTAAGGCACTAATATCATCTGATAACCCCTTCATCTCAGCAAGTATCTCAGTAACATCTTCACCTTTTTTCTTAAGTACGGGGATTTCTTTAGAAACTTGATTTTGCTTAGCTTTTTTGGCTTCAACATCAACTAATAGACTTCTTCTTTCTTCGTCTAATTTTAAAATATCGTCTATTGGATATTCCCCGCCCCTTTTTGCTAGTGCTTTTTTTACTCCCTCTGCGTCATTTCTAATTCTTCTTAAATCTAACATAATAACCTCCATTTTCTTAATAAAAAAACCCTCATCCCAAAGGGACGAGAGTATTCCCGCGTTGCCACCCAATTTAACTTAAAGTTCACTTTAAAACATAGGCTCATAAGTGGATTCAGATATATATTCTTACGGTTTACACCAACCACCGCTTCTCTTTGCGAAATCTATAGCTTACTAGTCTTAATCATTGCCTTTTTTAATTTTCTATATTATAGCATAAAAGTATTAAATATACAAACACCGCTTGTAATAATCATGTTAAAAGATTACTTGTTTACCGAGTATTCTTTCAATTGCCTTTTTCGGAATGCTAATCGACTCGACAACTACGTCATTACATATGAGCGGATTTCTTGCAATACCTTCCTTCATAAATTGGAAAGTTACTACTTTATGAGGGTTGACACATACACCCATAATCTTACCTGTGTTTGCATCTATACCTGATGGTATGTCCACAGAAAGGATTTCTACCCCACTATGATTCATCATTTCAATTACGTATTCCTGTATTCCTTTAACCTGTGAAGTTAAACCGGTACCAAAAATCGCATCAACCACTAAGTCCATCTTAGAAATAGTCTCTTCAAAGGTCTCAAGATCGCCAATCGTATGAATGGTTTCAAACTCAACTCCCAAATTTAAAAGGATATTGTAGTAAGTCATGTAATCAGAGTTATCTCGATTGATCTCGCCAATTATATATATTTTCAAATTGTGGTCAAGATTTAGTAGATGTCTTGCAAGTGCTAAGCCATCTGAACCGTTATTTCCGGTTCCACAGACTATTGCAATCTTGGTCTTCATGACGATATCAATATTTTTTAATAGCTTTAAAGCTGCGTTCTCCATCAATAAAATTCCCGGAATCTCCAGTCCTCTGATTGCAAATTTATCAATGGCTTTCATTTCATCTCCAGTTACTTTTCTCACTTGTACACCTCTTTACAATTCAGCAAATTTTTTTATCCTAAGATCGTCACCAAATACATGGTAAAGATCAAATGAACCTAGTATCCTTGAAAATATTCTATCGTCGTACTCATTCCTAATATCTTCCATATCGAGATTTGTAGAAATAATAGTAGCTCTCTCGCTTATAATTCTGTCATTTATAATTTCAAAGAGATTTGACATATTAATACTGGTGGAAATTTCAGTACCCAAATCATCTATTATCAACAAGTCACAGTTTTTAAGCATATCATATTCAGCTTTTAATCTATATTTTTCATCCGTTCTGGAAAAATTGTAATCAGATATAAAATTCATTAGTTTTGTCGCAGTTTGATAGACAACAAGGTATCCTTTGTCCAGCAGTTCTCTAGCTATACAGTTGCACAAAAATGTCTTACCTGTTCCAACCGGTCCGTAGTAGATTATATTTTTCTTTTTGAGTCTTTCGAAGTTTTCAGCATAAAAAATTGCATTGTCATAATATATCTTCATAGCTTCTTTAGGACTCATCATTTCGGATGAATTTCTATTTGCTCTAAAAAGTCCAAGATCAAAAGTATTGAAATTTTCATTGACAATCGATTTATCAATACCACTTATGGAGTATAGCTCTTCAGTTATCATTCTTTTTTTACAGCTACACTGCTCCGTCATTACAACACCGGTGTCTTTACACAGGTGACAGTCATAAATTGGATCTAAATAATCAGTAGAGTATCCATGCGATTCCAATAGTTCTTCTTTCTCTTTTTTTAAGCTCTTTGATTCAGATTCCAGCTCTGACACAGTATACCCTTCTTTCAAAACTGCTTTTACAAGTTTAAAACCAATTTTCTTATTTAGTTCTTCTATCTCGGCAATTCTCGGGATCTTTTTATTTATTTCAGATATTCTATCACTATGGATTTTTAGATTTTTAGCCCTTATAGCCTCTAACCTATCACTCACTTTTTTATTTATCTTCAATGTCCCCTCCCATTGCCTTTTGTACATTTTCTTTTAACTTCTTTTGCAGAATTTCATTAAGCTCGGAAGTTGAAAGTCTATCATCTTTTTTAAGCGATCTCTTCTTTTTGGAAGCTTTTTTTCTAGCTGTTTTCCCGGTAGTTTTTTTATCTTCGTTCTTGGCTTCACTATCCTCTAAATCCTTCATAGTTAAAATACCATCAAGTGCCCAGTTTCTTAAAACAGTTAGCACATAGTTAACATTTCTTTTACCGGAAACTTTCTCACTATACGTAAAACCGTGAACCACCAGATCTCGATTGAGTTTAAACTCGGTCCTAAAATCAATAATCCTTTGAATTTCATTTGGTGTAAGTGTTGTTTCAAGAATTTTTTCTATGCCATCAAACATTTCTTTATTGGTCATAGATATATCGTCATCATTTGATAGAGTAACCTCTTCTTGTGCTTCCGCCGGTTGTTGAAAACCTAGAAAAAGTTCACGAACGCTTATAAATGTATATGATTTTTCGCCATCATATTCCTCAATGCTAACAAGACCTTGATCCTGCCAAAACTCAAAGGCTTCTAATACCTTATTTTCATCTAGTCCTAAGTGCTCTGCCAGTATATCTTCGCTTAGCATCCCGTCTTCTCTACCTTCATAAGCAGTTTTGAACGCATACAAATAAACCTTTACATAATCACCGTCAGCAATTTGTAAAAAGTTATTTATAAAAATATTTTCAATTGGTGTGGTCCCTAAATCTATTTTTAAATCTTTAATTGAATATTTCATACCTCACCTAACTCAAAATTTATTTTAAATATTCATATCTATCCAGTCTCATTCTCAAAACCCTGCTAAACAGTTTGCCATGATTTTGAATAAAGTATTCTTTATCGTCAATGATGTCTAATCCCTTTAGCGTCCTTAATGGAACTTCAAATTCCACAATAAACTCTCCCTCATTTTTAAAGCCTGCATTTTTGTACATCTTGATAGCTCTTTTATTAAATGCGTTTACTTCTAAAAAGAGAGTTTTAAATTTCATTTCCATAAAATAGTGCTCTAACAGCATTCTTAGTGCTTCTGTTCCGAAGCCTTGCCCTAAATAATTTGGATCAAATGCAATTCCTAAAAACCCTGTCTTCTTAAAGATATTTAAGTCCTTAAGACCAACATAGCCAACCATGATATTTCCCTTGAATACTGAAAAATATCTGGTTTTAATATTCTTTTTTCTAAAGGAATACCATAGCTTTAACTCTAGCATACTTAGCTCTGAAATATTATAGTCCAAGAGAAGTAAATCCTTATGAACACCCCAGTTTTGTATTAACTTTAAATGAGCAGATGTCATAGGAACTAGTTCAAGTTTAGTAATTGTATTTATATCAATATCTATATTATTGTGTGCCTGCATCAAAACCTCTATTTAAATCAGCAAATTTCGTATATTCTTTATGATAAAACAGTTCTACTGTACCGGTTGCTCCGTTTCTGTGTTTTGCAATTATTACATCCCCGGTGTTTGGTCTTTCACTGTTTTCTTCGTAATAATCATCTCTATATAGCATCATAACGACATCCGCATCCTGCTCTATAGCACCGGACTCTCTTAAGTCAGAAAGGATAGGTCTTTTGTTGGTTCTAAGCTCAGGAGCACGCGAAAGCTGAGCCAATGCCAAAACCGGACATCTGAGTTCCTTAGCAAGAGCTTTTAACCCTCTTGAGATTGCGGATATCTCAAGTTGTCTATTTTCAACATGACCTCCTGTCGTCATAAGCTGAAGATAGTCGATAACTATAAGGTCAAGCCCTTCCTCCGCCTTTAATCTTCTGCTTTTTGCCCTTAGTTCAGTTAGTGAAATACTCGCGGTATCATCAATGTATAAATTGAGTTTCTCAATAACGGAAACCGCTTTGGATATCATGGACCAATCGTCTATCTTTCCACTTATTATGTCTCCTAGATTTATTAAAGACAATGAACTCATAATCCTTTGAACTAACTGAGTTTTACTCATCTCCAGTGAAAACACAGCCACCACATGGTTCTTAAGTGCCGCATTTACTGCAATATTTACTCCAAGAGCTGTTTTACCCATGGATGGTCTGGCAGCAAGAAGTACTAAGTCAGATTTTTGCAAGCCGGATAAATGTGCATCCAAATCTTTTAGACCGGTTGTCACTCCGGTTAGTCCGCCTTCATTAGCAGACATTTTTTCCATAATATCTATGGTTTCTATTAGAGAGTCTTTAATTCTAGTAAGTCCATCGGTGTGCGACTTTTGTGTTACGTCAAAAATGCTCTTTTCTGCAAGTTCAACTATGTCTGAAGTCTTTTCCTTATCTTCATACGCGGTACTCATGATCATATCGCTTGCTTTAATAAGATCTCTGAGTGTTGATTTATCAGCGACAATCTTACAATAAGATCTTATATTTGAAGTAAGCCCTACACTCTCGGAAAGATTCATTAGGTACTCGATACCACCCACATTATCAAGCTGACCCCTCTTCTTTAGGTCGTTTGAAATCAGTAGAATGTCGGGATTCTCACCCATATTGGATAAATTGGTAATTGATTTAAAGATTTCAAGGTTCTTCGGATTGTAAAAGTCAGATACAGATAGCATCTCCTCCGCTACCCCAATTGCTGACCTCTCTATCATCATTGACCCAAGAACCGATCTTTCTGCATCCTCATCATGTGGAAGCGTTCGGATAGCGGTCTCCATATTCTACTCCTTATCAATCAGTACCTTTAATGTTGCAGTAAGCTCCGGATAAACTCTTACTTGTACCTCATGTGTACCTGTTTCTTTAATATTATCCTTAAGCTCAATTTTCTTTTTATCTATATCTAATTTATGTGCTTTTTTTAGTTCTTCAGCTATATCACCTGAGGTAATTGAACCAAAAATTCTATCGCCTTTACCGGCTTTTGCCTTAATTTTAAGCTCTAATTTTTCTAATTCTTCTTTTAGTTTTTCAGCTTCAGCTCTTTCTTCAGCTCTTTGTTGTTTTAGCTCTTCTTGCTCTTGTTCCCATTTTTCTAAATTTTCAGGAGTTGCTTCGACAGCAAGCTTTCTTGGAAATAAAAAGTTTCTGGCATATCCTATCTTTGCATCAACTAATTCTCCTGCTTTACCTAATCCTTTAACATCACTGTTTAATATTACCTTCATCTGCTCTATCCTCCATTATATAATCTTCTATCGCTCTTTTCAGTATCGCTTCAGCACTATTTATGCTTACACCTGAAAGCTGAGCCCCTGCGGATGTTTGATGCCCTCCGCCTCCTATTTTTTCCAATATTATTTGAACGGAAATCTCTCCAACACTCCGTCCACTTATATGAATTTTATCTTTTAAATATGTCAATACAAAAGAAGCTTCTACTCCTCGCATGTCCAGCATTTGATCAGCTGCTTGTGCCGCTATAAGCATAGCATTGTCAACTTTATTTTCAAATCTTGAAATAGCAATTATATCCATGAAAACTTCAGCGGACGATACTACTTCCGATCTGTATTTAACCGTGTCAGATGGTTCTCTAAACAGTTTTTTAACACTTATACTGTCTGCTCCAAACCTCTTAAGTACGGAAGCTGCTTCAAAGGTTCTAACGCCTGTTTGGAATGAGAATGATTTGGTGTCGACTGTAATTCCGGCCAGCAGTGCATCGGCCACTAATTTTGTTAGCACTATATCATCCTCATTGTACTGAATCAGTTCTGTTACAAGCTCTGCAGTAGATGAAGCATAAGGTTCCAGATATGTTAGAGTCGGATCCTCTATATAGTCAGCGCCACGTCTATGGTGATCTATTAGCACGACTTGATCCGATATATCGAGAAGCTCGGGTGCTTCAGTTGAGTTTTTCCTATGATTATCCAATACTATTATAAGTGAGCTTGATGTGGATACTTCTACAGCATCTTCCGGACTTATGATATCATCTTTAATATCCGGCATTTCTTTAATTGTTCTGTTATAAAGACTTTCAATAGCTGCAGTAACTTCTTTTAAAACTATCTTACAGCTCGCGCCTCTAGCTTTAACCAATGTGTAAACACCTAAACATGAACCGAATGAGTCCATATCTGGGTTTTTATGACCCATAACATAGACATCACCAGATTGGTCTACTAACTGATTAAGCGCTTGAGACATTACTCTTGATTTTACCTTATTGTGTTTTTCAATCGCTTTTTTCTTTCCACCGTAGAAACTCAAGTTTTCACCATCATTTACTACAACTTGATCTCCGCCACGCCCAAGTGCAACATCTACAGAAAGTCTAGCTGTCTTATAAATTTCAAGTGGCGTATCTAAGTTGGTACCAACTCCTATGGAAAGCGTTGGCGGCATATTACTGGCAATTTCAATCTCTTTAATTCTTTCAACTATTGGAAACTTATCGTCTATCATCTTTTGGAAATCTGCTCTTCTAAATATGCACAGATACTTGTCGCTATCATACTTTCTTGCAAATCCATTGTAATCAATAGCAAAAGTATTTATTTTCTTATCAATTTCTGCAAGGATTAAAGGCTTGTTATTGTCTTCACTTGATCCACCTAGCTCATCAAAGTTGTCTATTTGAAGTACCATTATCACTAGGGCTTCATCTTCATAGGCTTTAGCCATTAGAGAATTTTCTGTATTATCTACACCATATATAAGTACAAGGTTTTTATTATCTTGCTCATAAGTATCAACTAAGTTGAAATAAAACTGATATCTTTTATCATCAATTTTTATTTCTTGTTTTTCCAAGTTTTTTCCCTTAAGTATTTCTGCTAAATCAAGCTTAGGAAGTAGTGTGACTACTTTTTCTCCGAGAAGCTCATCCTTCTTAAAAAGAGATTTAAATCTTGTATTATACCAGTTTATTTCACCTGTGTCGCTCAGAATCGCCATTGGAAATGGCATTCCAAAAACAGCACATCTGGTAACATCATCAAAATGTTCATCAAGGCTTTCAACTTCAGAAACATACTCATTATTCTTTTTCTTAATTAGATTGTTTAAATAAAATGCAAAGTATAAACTTATTGCAAATGCTACAGCTCCAAGGGGTTTATTATAGATAAATATGATAAAAGAAAGCAAAAAAGCAAATGCAACTGAACCTATTAACTCCAGCCAGTTTAATACCCATTTCTTATCATTTTTCATCCTTATCCCCTCCTTGAATGATTTTTACATTTAGCACCGAGTACAGCACCCCAATTATAACATATACTATCCTAACTCCAAGTAATAGAGTAATAAAGAGTAAAATGTATAGCGGAGCAGGTCTCATCCTTCCCCTTAGAAAAAGAATCACTGCAGCTAAACCTTGTAGCATAAATAAAAACGAGAATGCTATAGTTAAGTTAAGTGAGATTTCTGTAATATATCCCATTCCCAAGAGTGAAAGTATAAATGTACCAACGCCCATTATAACAGCACCAAAAACTATATCTTTAGGAAGTCTAAAGTTATAAAACTTAGGTACATCCATTATTCCAAATCCAATTCTTCTTAGCATGGATGCGGACACATAGTAATTTATCATGGAGACTAACATTGTCATGATAAAAAGCAGAGAAGGAATAATTGCCATCATCATAGCTATGCTTGACTTCATCATTCCTTGGAAGTCATCATCTTGCAGTATTTGAAGATTCTTCATAACCTGCATTTGTTCGTCGATGGATTTTGTTATGGCTTGTTCTAGACTGTTTAGTATGTCTATACCACTTGAACGTGAAACAAGTGCTGATACTACAAAGACAAAAACTATACCAATCGCTGTTACTATTGCAATGGTTGTAAAAGCCGAATATCCTCTTTTAATGCATATTATCATTGGCACAGCGACGAATATTGCCATCGCACCCATAAGAAGAACTGAACCCAGTCCATCTAATAAATAGATTACGAGGCATGATATTATTATTGATAACATAGAATGCTGTATTCCTCTTTTTACGCCCAGCACTATAAAAGGTGCCGGAAAAACAATAAATAAAAATGGAATAAAGTAAATACTCGTAAAATATATAAAAAGCGAACATATTGTCGCTATTAATAATTCTCTTAAACTATGTCTGTTGAAATTCTCAATCATAAATCCTCCATAGGCTGAACAAGTTAAACAAAGAAATTTTACTTTCAACCATAACGATATCCCTTCTATTATACAACAAAATTGTAATTTTATAAAATGAGCTTACTTTTATTTTGTTCTAAATATTATGTAGTAAAACAAAAAACCACGGTTTTCCGTGGTTAATTTATTAGTCTGCAGAGTATGGTAGTAGTACCACTTGTCTTGCTTTTTTAATTTCAGCAGTCACTTCTCTTTGATGTTTAGCACAGTTTCCTGTAACTCTTCTAGGTAGAATTTTACCTCTTTCACTAACGTATTTTTTTAGTGTATTAACATCTTTGTAATCGATGACTTTCTTTTTATCGGCACAAAATGCACAGACTCTTCTTCTTGGTCTATATCTTCTTTGCACTCTTGTCACTCCTTTCTACTAGAACGGAATCTTTGAATCATCATCAAATGGTATAAAATCATCTGAATCGTCATCAAAGCCTTCATTATTTTGTTGTGAGCCTTGATTGTAGTTTGGTACATTGTTTATAGGCTCATTATAAGGGCTGTTGTAGCCGCCTTGGTTTTGTGTTCTGTTGGGTTCTCCCCACTCTAAAAATTCGACTCTCTCAGCAATTACATCGGTTGTATACACTCTTTGTCCTTGCTGATTAGTATAAGAACCGGTTTGAATTCTACCTTGAACTGCTGTCATTCTTCCTTTTGCAAGATAGTTTCCGCACAGTTCAGCTGTTCTTCCCCAAGCAACGATTCTTATAAAGTCTGCTGTAGGTTGTCCTTTTGACTCCATTTCCTGTCTTCTATCTCTGGATAGATTCTTGTCAACAGCTAGAGTAAAAGTACACATAGCATTAGTCGTTTCTGCTGTGTATCTAACTTCAGGATCCCTAGTTAGTCTTCCGATCAATACCACATTATTCATTTAATCCCTCCCGGCTTATGCCTCAACTCTGGTAATCATGAATCTAAGTATTTGGTCAGTAATTCTACATCTTCTGTCGACTTCTGCAACTATCTCAGGTGTTGCTTCAAAGCTAACTACATAGTAATAACCTTCTTTGATGTAGTCAATTTCGTAAGCAAGCTTTCTGTTACCCCACTCAGCAACTTCAGTAACACTTCCACCATCACCAATAATGTCAGTAATTCTTTCAAAAAGTTGAGTTCTAGTAGCTTCTTCAACATCAGGCTTGAATATAAAAACGCCTTCGTATTTTCTCATTATTTCACCTCCCTATGGACTTTGGCTCCAATTTTACTGGAGCAGAGATTTTACCGAATAATCATACCATAAAAATGGTAGATTCGCAAATAATAAATTCATTATTTTATATTTTTTAAATATGCTATTCTGAATTTTCTATCTATAATCTCCAAGATTTTCTCTATATTTTATCATAATTTCTGCAAACATCTCTGCACTCGTTGGAGGAGTGTAGGTTATTGCATTCGCGCCCGCTTCAATGGTTTCGAGGATTAATTTATCGCTATTACCACCTGTTGCAATTATTGGGAACTCTTCTCCAACAGACTTTCTTATCATCCTGACAAGATCTACAGTGTTTTTACCACCGGAAACATTAAGAATACTTGCTCCCGCATGAATCTTACCTTTAAAGTCGTCCTCAAAAGATACTACTGTTGCAATAAGAGGTATATCGATGTTTTTTGTAATTTCTTTTATCACATCATTTTGCATCGGAGCATTAACAACCACTCCGTAGGCACCCATAAGCTCAGCTTGTAATCCGAGGGTTACTGCTCTCATGCCTGTAGTAAGCCCACCTCCAACTCCAGTAAACACAGGTACTGAAGCTGTACTTATGATTGCGTCCATAATAGAAAGCTGCGGAGTAAATGGATATACCGCAATTATCGAATGTGCATTATGATTTTTTAAAAGTGCTACATCCGTTGTGAAAAGTAGTGATTTTATTCTAACACCAAGTATCTTAATTCCACTCGCCTTGTAAATTGCTTCGGGAACCTTTATTATTTTACTTCTTAGATTAGATTTTATTTCAGGTAAATATTTTCCAGTCTTCACATCCGTTTCTTCAACCGAGTCAATATTTACAACAACTTCATCCATACTTCTATCATCTTGATTTCTAGTCATGTTGCCTCCTTGCTTCCAAAGCCGTTTTTAGCCTATTTAATGAGGTTTCAAGCGTGCTCTTTGGACAACCTATATTAATTCTTTTAAAGCCTTTACCTTCCGTTCCAAAAAACTTTCCATCTGTTAAGATTAGCTCAGCCTCATTTTCTAAAAATTCGTCTAACTCAGTGTCTGACATACCCAGTCTTCTGAAATCAAGCCATATTAAAAATGTCCCTTCAATGTCATGTGCAATTACTTCGGGTATTTCGTTTTTAAAATAATCAATAACAAAAATTCTATTTTCATCCAATACTTCAATAAGCTCACTTAGCCAATCATCGCATTTGGTATATGCCAGTTCACAAGCTTTAAGTCCCAGTATATTAGCCCCTTTCAAATGTTTTCTCTCAAGTGCCGTTGAAAAACTCTCACGTAGCTCAGGATTTTTTGCTATATTATTTGAAGTATAAAGACCTGCTATATTGAAAGTCTTACTAGGTGCAGATGACACAATTACGTTATCAGATAGTTCTTCTGATACATTTCCAAAAGATTGAAATTCAAAACCGGGCATAATAATATCCGCGTGGATTTCATCAGAGAGTATGACGACATCATTCTCTAAGCAGATTTTACCGACTCTTTCAAGTTCACCCTTTGTCCAAACCCTTCCTACCGGATTGTGTGGATTACAGAATAACAAGAGCTTGTTTTTAGGATCTTTTGCTTTTCTCTCAAGGTCTTCAAAGTCAATCTTGTATCTGCCATCATAGATAAGTGGACTTTTAATAATTCTTCTATCATTGTCTGAAATTGCAGTATAAAAAGGACCATAGACAGGAGTAAATATAATTACCCCATCATCTACCTCGGTAAACGCTTCAACAGCAGCGTAAAGCGCAGGTACAACCCCTGGAGTTTCTACTATCCAGTCTCCTTCGATATTCCAGTGGTATTTTCTACTAAACCAGTTTTTGACAATTTCTTTGTATTCATCTGTTAGAACCGGGTACCCAAGTAGTGAATCCTCCAGATATTCTCTTAGACCGTCGGTAATCTCAGGAGCAGTGTTAAACTCCATGTCGGCAACGCTAAGTGGTATAATCTCTTCGGCTAGATTAGGATTTAGCTCCTCCATTCTTTTGTACTTAGCAGAACCCAGCTTTCGTCTATTGGTAAAAGTTTTAAAATTATACAATTTATTCCTCCTATATGAACATCAATAATCTAAGTACTTCCATAAAATCGTTTGAACTATATTTTATAGTTCTGGGGTCGGTTAATATAGTTCCTGGATAAAAACTGGCTCTATAAGCGAAAGGCATCTGCCTATACTCTATCTCTACTTCAAAAACCTCCGGCAGCTGTCCCGTCAACGGACTGTCGCTTGACAACGCTCTTTGTGCCTCTTTATATATAAGTTGATTTACAAACTCAGGTGTATCTGAAATTACAGAAGCACCGATTTTTTCTACGGTATATACAGTATTGATCGATGAGTCCATTATTTCAATCATATCACATAGAGTCTTATCGCCTGATACAAAACGTACCGGTACCCCTAAATAAAGTGATGTATAGTAAGAAATTAAAAACTCAGATGCAACTGCTCCATTGATCTTAAGCTCTGTAATTTCTCTATCAATTCTGCCAATAATACTGGTCGATCTTGTATAGGCTTCGCTATTATATCCAACAAGCATACTCATATCATAGCTTTCATTTAAACCCTGCATAGTTCCCATAGGTCCGCCATCCCAGCCTCTAATTACGGATGTGTTTGCCGGTAATCTTGCAATATCAACTCCTGTAGCATTTCCAAAAGAATCTTTGATGGTAATTTCACTGGTACTTTCCATGTCGTTAATTGCATTGCAGACAGTAATTAGTTCATCGTTCATAATCCTAAGTTGATTATTTAATTCATCTTGTTCAAAATGCCACATTTCGTAACCGGTAGAACCGCAAGTTCCACCTATGTCAACACTAATAAATACTTTCATAACTACCCCCTACATAATTTTATCTATTACCACTTTATCTTTTTGTTCCAGAATTTCATCTATCATAGCAATTCCATCTGTAAAAGCTGTTGCAGAGGCCGCAGCAGTTGCCATTCTGAACGCCTCTACCTTGTTTGAGCTTCTAAAAAGGGTTCCTATAAATCCTCCTATCATAGAGTCACGTGCTCCAAGATAGTCTCTACACTCGCCCTCTACACCATAAACTCTGTAAACAGAATCCCCGGTAAACAGAATCGATCCATCTAATCCTAACGAAATAATCGCGTTTTTTGCTCCCATATCCAGTAGCTTTTGTCCATATGGAATAAGATCATCATAGTCAGTGACCTTTTTCCCAAACATTTTTTCTATATCATCCAGATTAGGTTTTATTAACAGTGGCTTGAATCTCAACGAGTCATAGACTAGGTCAAGATCGGTATCTATTACAAACTCAGCTTTATTGGCATTACAAATATTTACAAGTCTTTGGTAGATGTCCCTATCTACTGATGGGGGTATGCTACCACTAATTATCACTACATCCCCTTCTCTAACTCTTGACATATAATACAAAAACTCTTGGACTTCAACTCTTGATACATTTGGTCCCTTTCCATTTATACTCGTTGAAACATTATCGCTTGTAGTAAGAAGCTTAATGTTTATTCTTGTTTCATCCATTATATCAATAAATCCAAGTTGAATATCTTCTTTTTTTAGCCAATCGGTAATAAATTTTCCTGTAAATCCACCGATAAAACCGGTCGCTACTGAAGGAATACCCAGCTGTCTAAGGACTCTGGAAACATTTATACCTTTTCCTCCAGGTATTCTCTTATCCTTTTTCATTCTTGTCACTGAACCAAACTCCAGATTATCCAATCTTACCAACATATCTACAGATGGATTTAGCGTAACAGTATAAATCATAGCCATTCTCCCGTCTTTTGTCTTCTTTTATTATATGTATCACTCTAATATTGTATACCCATTTTAATGAGTAAGCTAAAGTTTTTTTATTATTGTCACAATAAGGTATAATAGATATAGACTAAATATTTCAGTCAGGAGTGAAAATGATGAAACAAATGGTTATTAAGTATATTTATCATAGTGGGTATTCGATATCATCAGGTAATGATGTGCTGATTTTTGATTATTTTTCCGGTTCTCTACCAAAATTCAAAGATGAAGGAAAAAATCCAACTTTTTTTGTAACTCATGCTCATAGCGATCATTTTAATGAAGAAATCCTAACCATTCCGGGTAATTCTGAATTTACTTATGTGTTATCCAGCGATGTAGCCGAATTAAACAAAGTTGATAATATAATATACCTAGGTGATTCCGGTGCATCTATTGAAGACAAAAAAAAGATGTATGGACCAAATATACATTATATGAAACCTAATGAAATGGATAATTTTGGAGAGCTATCCGTTAGAACTTTTGGATCTACGGACCAAGGCCTTTCTTATCTAGTTGATTTTAAAGGTATAAGCATCTTTCATGCAGGAGATTTAAATCTTTGGATATGGGATGAGGATACCGAAGAAGAAAGAGAACAAATGAGAACGGACTTTATGAAAGAAATCAATAAAATAAAAAATTATGACGTAGATGTTGCGTTTTTCCCACTTGATCCAAGATTAAAGAGCAGATATGCAGATGGTTTTAAAATCTTTTTGGATAAGGTAAACCCAAGTCTTATCTTTCCAATGCACTTTAAAGATGACATAAGTTACAATCTGTCATTTTTAAATGAATTTACGGAATACAAAAGCGTATTTAGACCTATATTCAAAAAGAATCAGGTATTTTTAATCAATTTTGAAACTCAATAAATGAAAAGGCGAAGGTTACCCTTCGCTTTACTTTTCGTTATTAAGAATTTTAATGATATATAATTGAAATAGGTATAAATTTACAACAATAAAACTTACAATTATAGGAAGCATTCCCTGTAATGTAGCAAACACTATTATTACGATTAGTGGTGCAATAAGTAAATCATATTTACTATGCCTATGGATGTTTCCATGCCACACCCCTTTTCTTGAATAATGCTGTACAAGTCCTGAGAACAGAACGTATATACCCACAATTACATATAGAAAGCTTATTGGTAGGTTTGAGAAAAGCACATATAGTGAAGCATTTAGGAGTATAAGTGAAACCACATAGGTTATAATGATGTGTACATTTTTCTTATCTTTAAACAAGTTATTCTCCTTATAGCTCGGTCGAATCTTCAGCATTATCAACTATTTCAAATAGCATTCCACCACTACATACATCGATTAAATCAATATCTTCTTCCCTTACATGAGCTACAACATTGACCATCCTTGACAGCTCCATATCTACTTTATTGATGTGGAATTCTCCCATATACTTACCGTATTTGTAGTTATCCAGTGTTAAAGAACCTCGCGGTCTACTTACCAGGTACCTGTTGACAACATGAACATCGGATTGGAATACCATATCTTCCGCTCTTATTACATACTCAGCTTCATCGATTCGGTTTTTATGAAGTCCTTTAACTAAAGGGAAGTATTCATAATCCAGCACATCGACATAAAACACCAATGTATTTTCATCCATAAACTTTTCAAATTGATGGATGGTTTTAGGCTGAAGCGGCGAGTCACCAATGATAACATTGTCTATACCGAAGTTTGTAAGAAGGTCTATACATGAGTATAATGGATGCTTAGCTCTGTGTTTTTCAAGTGTCAAACTACCTACAAAAGGCCCAATATGGTGGTCATCTCCCGGAGCAAAAGCAGTGGTTTTTATATCCATGGACTTCCAAAACTTGATTTTGTTTCTCATAAAATCTTCACTCAGACCAATTTCTGCCCTGTCATAGTAATAGAACCATGCTTCAATATTGGAAAGATTAGCTCCGCATTCATTTAACACTTTTAAATCTTCAGAAGAAGTATGACTTGCACTAATTGCAACTGTAAAATGTTCGGATAGTAATGCAGCGATTTCAGGATCCATAGTATGGGTTACCCTAACACCGGTTATTCCTATATCTTTCAATCTTTGAACATCTAAATCAAGTTTTACTTCTTTAATGCTCTCTTCTGAAGTACTTAGCATAAGCTTCATGCCATGCTCTTTACATGTTTCACCTATAGAAATTATATTTTCTAAGTACATAGACTTATCTTCATCAGGAACAAATATAGTTGTAAAAACAGTATCGAATCCAGCCTCTTTCATTACCTTAATATATTCTTTTACCAGTATAGGATCGTCTTTAAGATCAACAGAAAAACCAATCATCACAACACTCCTCCCACTTACTTTAATTACTTCCTGGCAACTCCTGATTTTCTAGCTGCTTCAGCAACTCTATTAGCTACGGATTCACCAACTCTTTTATCAAATGCTTTTGGAAGTATATATTCTTCATTAAGTTCACTTTCATCGATTAATTCAGCGATTGCATAGGCTGCAGCAAGCTTCATTTCAGTATTTATAACACTAGCTTCTACATCAAGGGCTCCTCTGAAAAGTCCCGGGAATACTAGTACATTGTTTACTTGGTTAGGGAAGTCACTTCTACCTGTTCCGACTACCCTAGCACCACCTTCAAGCGCCTCTTCAGGATAGATTTCTGGAACTGGATTTGCCATAGCAAGTACTATCGCATCTTTATTCATTCCACTTACCATATCAACACTTACAATGCCGGGACCTGAAACGCCGATAAATACGTCTGCGTTTTTCATAGCATCAGTTAGAGATCCTTTTTCCTTGTTAGGATTTGTATACTCTGCAACATTTCTTCTTTCTTCGTCTAGTTTTTCATCTCCTGGATCGAGGATTCCGTTTCTATTACATAGCAGTATGTTTTTTGCACCGGCTTCAATTAAAAGATTTGCTATTGCTATACCGGCAGCACCTGCTCCACTAATTGCAACTTTGATATTCGAGATATCTTTTTTTACTAATTTTAGAGCATTTAATACAGCTGCTAGAACTACTACGGCAGTTCCATGTTGATCATCATGAAATACAGGTATATCAAGTTCTTCGGTCAATCTTCTTTCGATTTCAAAACACGCAGGTGCTGCGATATCTTCAAGATTAATTCCTCCAAAAGAAGGCGAGATTAATTTTACTGTTTGGATGATTTCCTCAGGATCTTGACTTGAAATACAGATTGGAAAAGCATCTACATTTCCAAATTCTTTAAATAATACTGCTTTACCTTCCATGACTGGCATACCTGCTAGTGCTCCGATATTTCCAAGTCCCAGAACAGCTGAACCATCTGTAACTACTGCTATCATATTTCCTTTATTAGTATATTCATATGCTTTGTGAGGTTCTTTTTCAATTTCTTTGCATGGCTCAGCTACACCCGGTGTGTAAGCTAAACTTAGATCATAGCCATCATTAACAGCTACCTTACTCACAACTTCAATCTTGCCTTGGTTGTCTTTATGAAGTTTTAGCGCTTCTTCTCTAACGTTTTTTACATCCATTTTAAATACCTCCTAAATTTCTTCTTATCATCTACTATAATGATAACATAGAAACTAATACTCTTCTATATTAATTTAATATCAAAATATTTTTCAACTTGAAAAGCAATATTTATGCGGCTATTCTAAGCATAAACAGAATTGTAAAAAGATAAAGAATTGTAGTTACCAGTATATGATATCTTGCAAGGTCCTCTAGTACTCTGTAGTGTTTTGAAAATACAAAAGTATTTACTGCGGTTGGAGACCCAAAAAGTACAACTGCAACTATCCTTTGCATTTCTGTGAGTTTAAAAAAGTTTGCTACTAATAGTGCGATTAGCGGCATAAGAATAAGTTTTATCACTGACGTCCAGGCTGTATCAGGTAGGTATTTTTTATCAATCTTTAAATTCAAACCATATCCTAAACAAATCAAAGCAGTAGGCGATGCAAGGTTACCGATAGTTCTAAGTGGAGATTCTGCAAAGTATAAATTAAGTTTTGTAAAATAAAGGATTACTCCTGCAAACACTCCGATCATTAGAGGAGTTGTGACAATTTTTTTCAGCTGCTCTGGAATACTTATCCTAGATCCCTTAAGACTTTCAAAAAGACCAATTGAATAAAAATTGTAAAAAAACTGTGATATCCCCGTAATAGCTCCTGCGATTGCAATACCTTGTTCTCCGTAGATTGACTCCAGTATTGGAAATGACATAATGATAAAATTTCCTCTATATGATGCATTGGCATTTATAACAAAATGCTCCTTATTTTTAAAGATAAATCTTGACATTAAAGTTACAAACAGCATAGATACTAGCATTGCCACAAGTACATATATAAAATAATTAAGAGTCAAAATTCCGGCTATCTCGGCTCTATAGAAGCTCATCATAATTTTTACAGGGAAAAATATAGTAAAGCATAGTTTATTAAGTTCGGTTATCATGTTTTCGCTTACCAGATTTGTTCTTTTTATAATATAACCTAGTACTATTATTATGAGTATATCCAGTATCGCTGATATTACACCTGCGTAATTCATATTTCATCACCTGGTTTTAATTATAATACAAGCTCATGGCATGCCACGAGCTTGTGTGTTAGAAAAATATCGGTACGAGGAAGGA
>JAEZWM010000075.1 GCA_023443025.1 Bacillota bacterium | reverse complement strand
TATAGCTTCCATCTTTTCCTCCTATTGCACCCGTCATATCGAGGAGTCCCCCGGCCTACGAGTAAGTTTTTCTACAATCTTTGTTAATTCAAATTCTTTTCTGCCAAGTAGTCCAATCGGTCTAAACTGCATCATTATAATTAGTATTAGCGAGTATATTATCATCCTATAGTCGTTAAATCCTCTTAACGCTTCGGGTAGAATTGTTAACACGATAGCCGATAATGTAGCTCCGGTAAAGCTACCCATACCACCTAGAACCACCATTACCAGTATGGCTATAGAATAGTTGTAATCAAATTGTTTAGCTCCAAGCACTCCCATATGATGAGCATACAGTGCACCGGCAACTCCTGCAAATGCTGCAGAAATTGTAAATGCAAATGTCTTATAGTAAGTGGTATCAATTCCTGAGGCATCACTTGCAATTTCGTCTTCTCTAATCGCAAGTACTGCTCTACCATGTCTTGATGTCATGATAGAAAACATGGCAGCTACAGAAAGTACCGTTATAAAGTATATAATAGTAAAGTTTTGAAATCTTTGGATTCCTACAAGTCCTTGGGCACCTCCGGTAAATTTGAAGTACTCGATAAGAACACGAATTATCTCTCCAAATGCCAGGGTTATAATTGCCAGATAGTCTCCCTTTAACCTTAGTGCAGGAACTCCAACTATAATACCTATAAGTGCGGCGACCGTCCCTCCAATTAGGATACCTATTAGATATCCCGGGATTCCCGGTATTATGCCTGATTTTGTAAATAATGCTGCAGCATAAGCCCCGACGGACATAAATCCGGCATGACCAAGTGTAATTTGTCCCAGACAACCTACCGTTACATTAAGGCTTACTGCCAGTATAATATTAATTGCAATAAGGATAAGGATTCCTTGAGCGAACCTTGAGATCATTCCAGACCTCATCAGCCCCATTAGTATCAAATAAAGAAGGATAACGAGTACAGTTGTTGTTATATATGAAATCTTTTTAGTCTTATTCATCTATACCTTCTCCTTCATGTCAGTTCCAAGTATGCCTGTCGGCTTAACTAATAAAACCAGTATTAGTATTCCAAAAACAATCGCATCAGCAAGCTGCGAAGAAATATATGCTCTTGTAAGAGTTTCTGCGATTCCAAGTATAAATCCACCTATAACGGCTCCGGGGATTATACCAATTCCTCCAAGTACCGCAGCAACAAAGGCTTTAATTCCAAGCATGGAGCCCATTTGTGGCTGGACTTGTGGGTAAGATGATACATAAAGTATCGATGCTACTGCTGCTAGTCCACTTCCAATTGCAAAAGTTAACATAATTGTTGAGTCTATGTTTATTCCTACCAGTTTTGATGCAGCATAGTTTTCACTAGTTGCAAGCATGGCTTTACCATGTTTAGATTTTTTCATAAAAAGTTGTAATAATACGGTAAGAATAATTGTAAGTAAAATTGTAATAATTACATTGACACCAATCCTAACTCTTCCTAGTTCCAGTGGTTGGAAATCAAATAGCTTAGGGTATGATCTAAAGTCCGGTCCAAAAATCTTCATAACAGTATTTTGAAGTAATAAGCTTACTCCAATCGCAGTTATAAGATTTGCTATCCTTGGTGAATTTCTTAGTGGTCTATAACAAACTCTCTCGATTAGAACACCAAGCACCACGCATACTACAATTGCAGGAAAAACAGTAAGCCAAATTGGCAGTCCAAGTTTTGCAAAAATAGGTATCATCATTAGTGATGTGTATGCTCCTATCATGATAATATCACCATGTGCAAAGTTGATAAGTTTAGCAATTCCGTAAACCATGGTATAACCAAGTGAAACCAGAGCATAGATGCTACCAATTGATAATCCGTTTATAATTTGTAATAGCAGCTCCATATATACGTCCTTTCAAATTTCAGTGAAAAATATTGAAAAGAAAAGAAACATTTCTGTTTCTTTTCTTTTAGTTTTTTATTCTACAGTTGAGTTAAATGTGTATTCCCCATCAGATATTTTCATTATAGTAACAGCTTTAATTGGGTTGTTCTCATCATCGTATCTAAGTTTACCGGTAACACCTTCAAACTCGATTCCTTTAATAGCTGCAACTACATCAGCCTTCTCGGTTGATCCGGCTTTTTCCATTGCTTCTTTTAAGATGTAAGCAGTGTCATATCCAAGAGCTGCAAATGCAGATGGATCTTCACCGTATTCGCCATTGTAAGCTGTAACGAAGTTTTTAACTTTGTCATGTGTATCTTGTACTGAGAAGTGGTTAGTGAAGTATGAATTCTCAACAGCATCAAGATTTGAAGCGTCAAGAGTTTTTATTACTCCGTCCCATCCGTCAGGACCGATTAGAGTTGATTCTAGTCCAACTTCTCTAGCTTGTGCAGAAACCAGTGCTACTACTTTGTAGTAATCAGGAATCACAAGTACGTCCGGGTTAAGTGCTACCATTTTTGTAAGTTGTGATTTGTAATCCGCATCACTTTCGCCATAACTTTCATCAGCTACTACTTCAAGTCCTAAGTTTTTAGCTTCTTCAACAAATGCATCTTTTACACCTTGTGAATAGTCATCAGATGTATTTGAGATAACTGCAACGGTTTTTGCATTTAGATCAGTCTTAGCAAATTTTGCTAGTATAACTCCTTGGAATGGGTCAATAAAGCATGTTCTAAATACATTGTCCTTGCCTTCAGTGATATTCTTTTGAGTACCTGTTGGAGTAATCATTGGTATTCCATCATTTTTAGCAACTTCAGCAACTGCAAGAGTTGGTTTTGAAGTTACATCACCTATAAGTGCTACAATTCCCTCATCAATAAGTCTGTTGTAAGCAGTAACCGCTTCTGTAGGGTCTCCTTTTTCATCATATACTACATACTCTACTTGTTTACCAAGTATACCACCGGCTTCATTGATTTCTTTAATAGCTAGTTTAACTCCATTGCTAGTTGTTACACCGTAGATTGCTACATCACCGGTTAGTGGTGCTAGTCCACCAATCTTTATAGTATCTCCATCACTTGAAGTCGAAGTTTCGGTTGACTCAGTACCTTCTTTTTTCTCCCCAGTTGATTCTTTATTGTCACCTGAAGGAGTACAAGCAGTAAAAGCTAACATTAATGCGACTAATAGTCCTAATAGTCTAAACTTTTTCATTTGTTTTCTCCCCTTTAGTTTTAATTTTGTATCCAGTCTAGAATACTTAAAAGCTATTATAGCAAGTCTTGTTTAAATTTTAAAGTTGTGTAAACGATATCATGCATAAAAGTATTAAATAATTAAATTTAAATATATGTTCAATCTATTTCAGAGCTGTTTTTATTCATTTTGCAAGCTTTTTTGTAATAATTACTTGCATAATTATTCGTCGAAATATAGAATTCTTTGTCTTAAACTAGCTAATCTTTTTCATTTTTCCAATTTTGTATTCATTTATACTTTTTTATCGTATATTTAATTAATTCAATTGTTTTATTATCCATTTATCGTTAAATGTTACGTTATTTTAATATATTTTTAAATATTGTCAAATACAGTGCTTTAACCATAATAAAAGACCAGAATGCTTAATGCTCATCTGATCCTTTAGTATTATTATTAATAATTTCACTTATTTAAAGCAAGTCATTCGTTCCGAATTTCTTTAAAGAAAGAAGAAAGAAGATTTCTACAATCATCCATCAACACAGCGCTAACAATTTCAACTTTGTGATTAAGAGGACCAAAATTCAGAAGATTTATCTGAGTACCAGCACAACCCCTCTTGTAGTCAAAAGCTCCAAATACAAGTCTATCTATCCTTGAGTATACCATTGCCCCTGCACACATTGCGCAAGGTTCTAGAGTAACATAGAGCGTGCATCCTGTAAGTCTCCATGCTCCGAGGATTTCAGAAGCTCTTTTAATTGCAATAAGTTCAGCATGAGCAGTTGCATCACGATCGGTTTCTACTCTATTGTACCCCGTGGCGATTACTTCATCATCCTTAACTACAACAGCGCCAACCGGGACTTCTTTGAGTTCATATGCTTTTTTTGCTTCTATAATTGCTAATCTCATAAAATATTCGTGATCCATTATACATCCTTTATTATATCTCGATTTAAAATTGCATTCACTCCATGTGCATCAGAACCCGGTACGAGTATTAACCCACGGTCTAATAATCCTCTTACCATGTTTTCCGGTGGATAACTGTCTTTTAAGTAGCTTTTAGAATATCCACTTAAATTGTAATCCAAACTAATATTGTTCTCAAGTATACTTTTAATGATGTCCTCAGGGATGGTAGCAGGTTTTATCTCTTCCAGATTGAAGTCATACTTTTCAAATTTTCTATAAATCGTAATATGTCCGATTCTCTTCGGTTTATAGAGACCTAGATCGGACTCCAATAAGGATTTAAGCACATCATAATACGCTTTTTCAATATTATCAAAGGAACCGTAGTAATTAAGTATTCCATCCTGAAAATCCTCAGGACTATAGTCAATGCTCCTTAGACCACCAACACCTTCAAGAAAATGAATGGAAATTATCGAGTCGTCAATTAACTTTCCGTATTCATTTAGGAAGTCTTTATTATAATCAGTGTATTCTTCGATAAAGTCTATTTCAAACCCAACTTTTATTTGTATGTCGCTCTTGTATTTTTCTTTGAGTGCATGCATATTCTTGAGATAGTGCTCTAGATCTGAAATAGCCATGTTAAAGTCGCTTAGGTCGTATAGTTTCGAAGTTGGACTTTCTTTAAGAAATTCGCGAGGCATTGGAGCATGTTCAGTAATGCTGTAACTGTCATAACCCAGTTCAATGGCACGAAGAATCATTTCCTCGGCATAGTCGCCAGTGCCATGTGGACAGTATTCGGTATGGGTATGGGCGTCGGTTTTTATTTGCATAATGATCTCCTTTATTTAGAGGTGAGAAATTAGAATTTAGATGTTAGACATTTGGAAAGAAATCTTTGATTTCTAACAGCTCGACCTTTTTTATATAAAAATATTTTTGTATAAGAACAGCCCTCAGTTCCATTTGGTTTTTGGTTCATAAAATTTGTAGGGGAGAATTTGACATCCGCTGTTTCTTTATATAATATCCAAAGCGAATTCTCTTCTTTGCTTCCATCGTTCCAAAAGTAAAAAAATGTAGCGGCGATCTCCTGAAACGCCAATTAAATATGAGAACCTAAAGGTTCGAAATATTTAACTACCCTATATTCGGAGCCATTCTTTTGTTTCTACCCTTGGATAAAGATGAACCTAGCTTTTAAAGATAAATTAAGATTACATTTAATCCCTTTACCGTAGTTTAATTTGAATCAAAAGTAATTGGAAGTGAGGGCACTTCCTCTACGTATCTGGTGTAAAGGTTGTGAAGTCAATAAAGGCAATACAAGAAAGAAATCTTTGATTTCTTTCTGCTCCGACGTTTTTATATAATATCCAAAGCAAATACACTGCTTTACTTCCACCGTTACAAAAGTAAAAAATGTAGCGGCGAGCCCCTGCATCGCCAATTAAATATGAGTACCTAAAGGTTCGAAATATTTAACTACCCTATGTTGGGGGCCATTCTTTTGACTTTTGTCTTTAATCTTTTCACTCATCTCTCACTACCGACAAACGACTACTATTTCCTGTATCTTTCTTCGATTTCTTTCATTATATCGTCCAAATCTACACCTTGGTTTACTAATAATACATTTAAGTGATAGAGGAGGTCTGCGGATTCGTTGATTAGTTCTTCTCGGGAGTTGTTTTTGGCAGCAATAATTGTTTCTGCTGCTTCTTCTCCTATTTTTTTACAAATCTTATCGACTCCTTCTTCTAAAAGGTAGTCTGTATATGAACCCGGTTTCGGGTTTTTTAATCTGTCTTTTATAAGTTCAAACTCTTCGAAGAGTATCCCTCTGTCTACACCCTCACCTGTGTCTATAACCTCATTATAGTAGCAGGATACTGCTCCTGTGTGACATGCCGGGCCGTCAGGAATTACATTTAATAAAAGTGAATCATTGTCGCAGTCTGCATATAGAGATATGACTGTTTGTGTGTTTCCGGATGTTGCTCCTTTTTCCCAAAGTTCATCTCTTGATCTACTATAAAACCAGCTTGATTTAGTTTCTATGGTTTTTCTAATGGATTCTTTGTTCATATAAGCTTGGATTAAAACGGCTTTTGTTCTGGCATCTTGTACCACG
>JAEZWM010000018.1 GCA_023443025.1 Bacillota bacterium | reverse complement strand
TCCAATTTGCAAGATGCCTAATACCCGCTACTTCTTTTTATGAATGGGAAACAATAGACGGGAAGAAAGTAAGAAATAGGATTAAGCCTAGTGGACTTGAGATATTTTCGATGGCAGGGATTTACAAGGCGATACACTTAGACGGTCAAAAAGTTTTTCAGTACTCTATAATCACGACACAGGCAAATGAACAGATGAGATACATTCATGACAGAATGCCGGTAATACTAAAACCGGATGAAGAATTCAGATTTTTAGAAAAAGCAGCGGCAACCCAGGAAATAGAAAAATTATTAAAGCCATATAGTGGTGAGCTTGAAATATCAATAGATTAAAATATTTTCTAAGTATGTGTATTTGACATATATATATTAGACTATAGTCGGGTATACCTTATTGTAAAAAACGCTATTTGTTCATAGTAATGTTTTACAAGGTAAACAGAAAGGAAGAAAAAATAAAAAGAAATTTAGCTTATCTACTTGTTCTAGTTATCGTTTTCTCTACAATGATAGGTTCAACTGCATTAGCATATGGTAATGATGAAATAATTATTTCTCAAACTCAAAAACGAATTTGGGTTGAAAGATATTTCACTCATAAACCCTCACTTTATATTGATTATTGTGACTCAGGCTGGGGTGGAAGACTTGAAAGGTACTATTATGGATACAGCGATAGCACCGGACTATATAAAGGACTCTATACCGGTATTGTATACGATGGTGGGTGTCCTTATAGTCTTCCTTTAGAATTAGAATAAGTCTAAAATTTTGTTTAAGTTTTTATCGTAGTTAATTAAAGTAATAAGATATACCCATATATTTGGAGGTTTTTGATATGAAAAACGAATTATTAAAAAGTTATAGACGTAAAGATCCGTTAATAATAATTGTATTTCTATTTTTAGTAGCCTTTTTTTTGTTTTTTCAGATAGATTCTCTAGAAAAAAACATAGGCAGATATGAGTCAAAAACCAATACCGATATAAGTCATAATATTAGTAATTATTTTGGGAATCTTAAACTTGGAGAAGACTATGAATCTTTGAAAGATGCAGAAGCTGCTTTAACGCAAAAGGTAATTGCTGAAACTAATCAAAACTCGAGCGGTTTAGAAATTTTACATGCAAGGATTTTATATGATGAAAAGGTTTTGCAATTTGGAGAGTTGGGTAGGGAAATAGAGCCATTCTATCCCGGAGATCCGGATTTGTACATAAATCAAAATAGTGAGTTAGAAAGACTTGGGTATGGCTATGCAAGAGAGGATAGTTACGATACTCCCATGCAAGCATTACATAAGCTATCAACGACATATGTTGGAGTTCCTGCGATATTATTTTTTATATTTATCTTTGTACTCATAATGAAAGAAGTTACAGAGGAGTATATACTTGAAAAGACAGTTCCTATATCTTGGTCTAAAATCCTAGTTAGAAAATTCTTGTTATTTTTATTCTATACAGTTATTTATATTGCGTTTTTTTGCTTAATTGTTTTTATTGTATATTACTTTAAAGAAAGACCTCTAGGACAATTTGACTACCCTGTCCTTATAACTAAGACAGGAAGCATATCAAAAATATGGAAGGTCGTATTAGTGAAACAGCTTTACTTTGTCTTGTACTTATTGGCTGCACTTTCAGTATTATACATGATTTTAAAGATTGTAGGAGATATGAGAGTATCACTCGCTATTATAACGATTATTCTATACATGGTAAACATTCAATCTCAAAATGCAATTATAGATATTTACTCATTTTCGCCATATTTATCTATCGAAAACGGATGGTTACTTACCCAAAAGTCTCCCATTTCCATACTAATAATTCTAATGTTTATATTTGCAATCTCGCTACTTAATTATAGCTTAAGGAATGTACGATTTGGTATTTTAGATGTTTTTAAATCAAGTAAAAGCTTAAATTCCAAGTCACTGGTAATAAATGATTTAATAAATAAAATGAGTGGGTCATTAGTGTGGATAATTCTTTTTTCATTATGTTTTGGAATAGTAGTAGACCAGGTTTCCAGAAAAAAGTACATTAGTATGGAAAGTCAGTTTATTTCTGCATTGAAAAATGATGTTATGCTGATGAAAGGAATGAAAGAATACCATAAAGATCAAACTCTTGGAATAATACAAGATCTCAAAGATTTGAAAAAAACCGAAGCATCTGATAAAGAGACCGAAACAATGAATAAATTGTTACCGCATTTACAAAATATGTATAATGATTCTGCTGAAAAACTGGTAGCATATTATAAAAAAAGTCCTGAAGAGTTTTACAAACAGCAAATCAAAACATTAGATATTGCAGCTAACAAGGATACTTATAATTTAGTTGTTGATAGAGTAGAGGTATTTTCATATAGGCCTGCCCAAAAGTTCAATGATGCGGGACATCAATATGCAAAAACGCAATTGGAATATATGAAAGAAAGAGCTTTAACTCCTACTAATAAATCTTTAGAGGTATTTGATTTTTATGATGGTAGTGAGGTTGTTGAATCATATGATATGTCGGGTATAGGATATTTTGTTTATGTTTATAGACGGCATTTTATTTTAGTCGTTATTCTTTCAGCGCTGATACTTACCGGTGGAAGCTTTACTAAGCGTAATAAGGACGATAATTCTGAACTTTTTTATAATTTAATGCCAATTAAAAAATGGTATATATACATGATATCTTGGGTAAGCAGTGTGTTAAAGTCGTCAGTGCTATATGTCTCAATACAACTGCTACCTTTTCTAGTGATAAGTGGGATATATGGGATTGGAGACGGAAGGTATCCGGTACTTAACTACATGGGAATTAGTGGGAACTTTGAATGGATGCCTAGATCAGAAGTGATGCTTAAGTACTTTACTTTGGGACTTATTATACTATTGTTTTTGCAATCAATATCTAACCTTTTATCAACAAGAATTAAAAATAATTATTTGAACAGTATGTTTACAGTTAGTATTGCAAGTATGGGTTACTATATAGGTAAGGACCTGATTCCACTTGAGTTCAATCCTTTTTTATATTTGAATCCGGGTGATATCGTTAATAATAAATATGCTTCACAATTGCAAAACATAAATATAACTTACTATATGGGATGCATTACTTTGATTCTTGGCTCGATAGTGCTACTCATAATCGGATGTATACTATATTCAAAAAAAGAGAGGAGAAGAGTATGAGCATTTTAAAAACTTCCAACTTAGTTGTGAGCTATGGAGCTAAGACGGTATTAAATGGTGTAGATTTATGTATAGATGTTCCCGGAATCTATGCATTGGTAGGACCGAACGGTAGTGGTAAAACAACTCTTTTGAATGCAATTTCTAACTTAATACCTAAGGATTCCGGGGAAATATTGGTGTTTGATAAACTGAATACTGATATTTCAATATTCAGAGATATGTCTTACTTTCCGGATCATAAAGTACTATATCCATACTTGACCGGGTATGATCATTTTAACATTATAAAGAGTGTTTATAAGATAGATGATGATGATATAAAACTTACGATTGAGAAATTTGACATAGATTCGTATATGGGGAAAAAAGTAGGGGAATACTCGCTGGGTATGAAGCAGCATCTTCTTATAGCCTTATCATCAGTTACGAATCCTAAATTTATAATACTGGATGAACCTATGAATGGCCTAGATCCTTCAAATATAGTGAAGATTAGAAAAATACTTATAGATATAGCAAGCAGCGGAACAGCTATTCTTATATCATCTCACAACCTTTTCGAAATAGATATGATGACCACGATGGTATACTTTTTAAAAGATGGTAAACTACTATATGAACTATTAAAACTGGAAGAAAGTGTAATCTTTACGATGGAAAAGGAAATAACTGAACCTAGAATACTTGAAGACCAAAGGTTTATAGTTGAAGGCAATAGAGTTGAAATTAATACAAGTATAATAACAAAATATGAAGCACTTAAATTTCTTGAAGAACTTCAGAACAATATTGTAGATTTTAAAATCAGAAATAAAAGTTCAGAGGAGAGATATAAAGAAATATTCGAGATAAAGTAATAAAATAACCGTTAAAATCTTTGTGCATATGCTCAAAGATTTTTTTATGGGTATATACATTAAAGAAAGTATAAAAAAACTTTTACTTTACTAAAAGATGTGCTATAATATTTATGTAATGATATGAAATACGTGGGATAAAAATTGAACACATGGGGCAAAAACAGCCCGGAGGTTTTATGGTTATTTCGGACTTGATGAAAATTGTTCCTGAAATGGCTGAGATTTATTTAATTA
>JAEZWM010000116.1 GCA_023443025.1 Bacillota bacterium | reverse complement strand
CCTGACATTTATGGCAAAAACACGTATGAGGATTTGGTGGAGCTAGTAAATAATCATGCCGAAAAATCAGGGATAGAATTAACTGTATTTCAGTCTAATCACGAAGGCGATATAATAGATATGATACAATCTGCATACGACTCTCAAGATGCAATAATAATAAATCCGGCTGCATATACGCACACTTCAATCGGGATACTGGATGCATTAAAATCTGTCGGACTCCCTACCGTGGAAGTGCATTTGTCCAAAGTATCGGAGAGGGAAGAATTTAGACAAATCTCTTATACAGGCCTTTATTGTGAAAAAACAATTGAAGGAAGGGGCTTCGAAGGATATATTGAAGCTATCAATTATTTAATACAAAAATAGAAAAAAAGACCCATGAGTTTAATTCCAAACTCTCGGGTCTTTTATTTTAAAGTATCTCTAATAAACCTTGTAACATTTTGAAACTTTAGATTCTCTATTTGTCTTTCATTCCAGCCTGATTTTAAAAGGGCGTCAAAAAGCAGTCTAATATCTTGAGGACCTGAGATTTCTACTTCATTGGATATTCCATCATAATCACTGCCTAATGCAACAAAACCTTCGCCACCTACATTTTTTAAGTGATTTAGATGCTGCACAATATCATCGATATAAGAATAACCATCATTTCTTGTATTTAGAAAACTGCTACAAAAGTTGACACCACAAATTCCACCCGCATTTGCTAGAGTTTTAATCATCTCATCACTTAGATTTCTAGGATGCGGGGTAATAGCTCTTGCGTTTGAGTGTGTAGCGGCAACAGGTTTTTTTGATGTTTTAATTACATCATAAAAACCCCCATCAGAAAGATGAGAGACGTCAATTATCATACCTAATTCATTCATATATTCAACGGCTTCTTTGCCAAATGGTTTTAAGCCTTTATTCATTATCACAGGATCTCGAGAGTTTGGGTAACCAAAACAATTTTCATAATTCCATGTTAAGCTTATTAATCTAACGCCTTGATTGTAGTAATAATCAAGCTTATCAAGGTCATTATCAATGACAGCACCATCTTCTATTGTCAGAAAAGCAGAAACCTTTCTATCTTTCATATTGCTTAATAGATCTATATAATTGCCTGCAAATGCAATAAAATCAGAATATCTTTCAAGATTACAATAAAAGCTGTTAATCATGTTCTCAATGAGTTCGAACTGACTCATTTCAACAATATTATCTTCTTCAAAGTTCATATCGGACATTGGATACATTGCAAAGAATTGTGCAGAGTATCTTCCCTCAAAGAGTCTTTTTAAATCTACGCTTGTATCGTTATTGATTCCTAAATCTCCGGTATTATTTTTTCTCTGAAGTTTTAAAAGAGTATCTACGTGCAAATCTATTGTAGACAAGCGGAATCATCCTCCTTATATTAATCAAATTAGATTTATTTTTTAATTAATAATTATTGTTATATAAAAATGCATATTGTATCATCATTATACAACTAATCTCTAAAAATGTAAAAGAGAGGACTATTGAGTACTTTTTTTAAATAATAATTCCTCAATATGCAATTAATAATGTATTTACAATGGAAATAACATAATCCTTATTACTTGAGTAATATTATTTCAATAATGTATACCACAAGTACGGCAGACATTGAAACTAATATTAACTTTTCTTCCCTATAGGCTAAAAAAATGGCAACAACAAACCCTGTAAGAGCAGAATAAATTGAATTTGTAGAGTAAAGTATTGAAGGAAATACAAGTAAGCTTAAAGTTACAAAAGGTACATAATAAAGAAAAGATCTAATAAAACTATTCTTTATTTGTTTTTTTATAAGAGTTAATGGTAGTGCTCGAACTAAATAAGTTACTAAAGCCATGACAGTAATATTTAAAAATGGATTATATCTCATGGTTGGCCTCCTCAACAGGGAAGAAATATGAAGCTATTGTTGTTATTATAATAGTTAGAATTATAATCATCATAGATGGAGAAATATTTTTTAAAATAGGTATATTATTCACTACATAACTCAATATCATTGATATTATGATTAGAGAAGCCACAACTTTGTTATTTTTAGCCGGAGGTACTATAACCGCTATTAACATTCCGTATAATGCAATACCAAGAGCATCTATGATTGAAGTCGGTAATAAATCCCCTGCAAGAACACCAAGTACCGTACCCATAACCCATCCGGGAATTGCAGCAGACATTAAACCGTAGTGATAAAAAGGGCTTAATGTGTTAGGTTCAGAAATTGACATTGCAAACATCTCATCAGTAATACCATGAGCCATTAACAATCTTTTTGGTAGTGATTCATCCGGAGATAACTTTTGAGATAGAGCACCTGACATAAGTAAATACCTTGAGTTAATAATTAGCTGAGAAATTGCTATCTCAAGTAATGTAGCACCACCAAACATCATCGTGAGTCCTGCGAACTGTCCTGCTGAAGTTAAGTTACTAAGGGATAAAAAGCCAGATTCGAGTACGGTTAATCCAAATTTTTTAGCTTGAATCCCAAAGCTAAACGAAACAGCAAGATAACCAATAAATATTGGAATACCATCTCTTAGTCCATTATTATAAAATTTACGTTTATCCATATTTCTCTACTCCGCAGTTCCGGCAAGCCTAGTGAAAGCAGAAATTGCACATATCAAATCTCTGGAGTTAAAACATGTAAACTCAATGCTATAAGCATCAAGTCTTACAACTCCGGGAAACAGTTCGACATAATCACACATTAGTGTTTTGTTAAACTCGATTCTAAGTACATATGGAGATTTGAAATCAATCATCTTAAAACTAGAAATATTCTCTAAAGCATAAACAGTATTGCGCATGCTTTCTTCCTTTAATTGTACGGGCGAAATATATTTAGCAGCATATCTCGATATGGAATTCTTTGTCATTATATATGGTATATCATCTAAATATCCTAATTCATCTAACTGAGCCTTAAGTTTATCGTCACCTGCGATTAGAACTACTGGCACATTATTGTCTTTACAGTGGATTGCATTGACCATAGATTCGTTTACAGGCACATCATTTACATAGATTCTATGTACTACTTTACCATAAAAACTATGTTCCATATTTCCATGTAGAGTTCCTGCTCCCGCATGATAACCTATAAATATAGCAGCATCATAGCTATCGTCAATAGTTGACACCATAAAAGTCTCGCGTGGAGAACCGGCTATAAGTGTTATCCTATCGTCAAGTTTTGAAAGTTCTAAATAGACCAGAGACTTGCCCTCGTTATGTGAATCACATACTGTAATCTCTTTTACTTGATTATTTAAACTAGAGGATTTGATTCCATTTATAACGTATTTAATTTGAGTCATAATTGAATCTCTATAATTTTCTCTTTCGCCGAATTCTTCATAATTACTTACTATACCTGCAATTCCTTCCATATCAACAGAAATAAATAATTTCATGGCAACCTCCAAAAGTATCTTTTCATGATAGTATATCATAAAATTACATCAATTATGGTATTAATTAGATAATTATTCAAATATTTGATAAAATATAATGAAGTAAAGGAGGGGGTTTTAATGGGAAAAATTAATATTGCAAATCTACCAACTAGGATTGATAAATTAGAACGACTATCTGATGAGCTTGGGACAAATCTATATATAAAAAGAGACGATTTTACAGGTACTGAATTTTCAGGTAATAAAATCAGAAAACTGGAGTATGTATTAAGAGATGCAAAACAAAAAGGATGCGATACAATTATAACAACCGGAGCAATACAATCAAACCACTGCAGAGCAACGGCAGCTTCAGCAGCAAAACTAGGACTTAATTGTGAACTGGTCATTAGAGGAGATGAACCTACTCAGATAGAAGGTAATCTGTTTTTAGATTACATCTTAGGAGCTAAAGTTCATCTTATAAAACCGGAAGAATCTAGAGAAGAGAAAATGGTAGAATTAAAAAATAAAATTCTAGATAGAGGTGGTAAACCCTACCTAATTCCTGTTGGTGCTTCGAATTCAATCGGTTCATTTGGTTACGTTGAATGCTTTAATGAAATTTTGGAGCAGGAAAAAGCGATACAAGTTGAATTTGATGCATTGGTGTTAAGTGTTGGATCAGGTGGAACTTATGCCGGACTTTGGTATGGAAATTACATTAACCAATCCAATAAAATCATATACGGAATCTCGGTTAGTGACAGTGAATTAGAATTTAAAGAACAAATCATAAAAATCCTGTACGGAATGAAAGGTATGGAAGTCGAAGAAGAATATTTATACAAAAAAATTCTTATAAATGATAATTACATTGGTAAAGGTTATGCGAAAAGTTCAGATGAAGAACTAAAGTTTTTAATTGATGTTGCAAGAAAAGAAGGCATAGTTTTCGATCCATGTTATACTGGGAAAGCTTTTCTCGGCTGTATAGAAGAAATAAAAAATGGCGACCTCAAGGGTTATAAAAATATTCTATTTATTCATACTGGAGGGTTGATGGGATGGACAGCAGATCAAAGAAAAAGAGTGATGAATATTATAAGTAACTAGTATAATAGAACACTTTAATCAGATAGCAGGTAGAATAAAATTTTAAGATTGTTGACAAATAAAAAGGGGTAATATATAATTAAACTAATTAAAACGTTTTAACTAAGGAGGGATTCAATTGGCTGTCACTATTAAAGATGTAGCTAGAGAAGCCGGAGTTTCTATTACTACGGTTTCAATGGTTCTTAACGAGTCAGATTATCCCATTAGTGAAAAAACGAAACAAAAAGTATTTGCTACTGCAAAAAAACTTAATTATGTACCGAATCGTATAGCCAGAAATCTGGTTACACGAAAATCAAATTCAATCGCGCTTATTGTACCTGATATTACAAATCCGTTTTATCCTGAAATTGCTAAAGCCGTTAGTGAGGTTGCGGAAAAAAGAGGTTACAATCTCATCTTAATTAATACTAATAATCAAACAACAAACAAAAGCAGATGGTTGGAAGTATTAGAAAATGGATTGATTGAAGGTGCTCTCGTTATTTCAAGAGAACCGACTATTACAGATGCATACAAACGTGCTAAAAACATAAAAATAGTACATTTGGATGAACCTGGCTTTTCTTCCGATAAAGATGCTTATATTGTAACCGGTGACAGCGAAGAAGGTGGATATATAGCAGGCAAACATTTAATATCACTAGGTCATAAAAAACTTGCATGCATTGCAGGCCCGGAGGAAACGCCAAATTCCAGTAGAAGATTATCCGGATTTTTAAAGGTATGTATGGAAAACGATATATATTTGGATTCGAAACATATTCTATTTGGTAACTACTCATTCGATGGTGGATACGAATGTGCGAAGATATTATCAGGTGAGGATATCACGGGAATCTTTGCTTTCAACGACTTATCTGCATTTGGAGCAATTAAAGCACTCAAAGAAAGTGGTAAGGAAGTATTAAAAGACTATTCGATTATTGGTTATGATAATCTCTTAATGACAGCCTATACTGATCCATCTTTAACTACTATAGATCAGTTCTCTAAACAAATAGGAATAAGTGCAACAAATATCCTGCTAGATTTAATTAGTGGCAGGAAAGTGGAAGAAAGAAAAGTATTGATTAAACCTAAATTAATACTTAGAGAAACCACTGGTAGGATTAATTAAAATTGAAAGAGGTGATGGTACTGAGCATTTTAGTAGTTGGAAGTCTTAATGTAGACACTACATTAACTGTTGACCATCTGCCAGAACCAGGAGAGACGATTCTTGCCACCAAATTAGATACCAGCATGGGAGGCAAAGGACAGAACCAAGCAGTTGCAATGAGTAGACTAGGAAGTAAAGTTAGAATGATTGGAGCTGTTGGTAAGGATGAGAAAGGAAGTGATATTCTAGAAGGGTTAAAAAAAGAAGGTGTCGACATAAGTGGTATTATGCAAACCGATATCGTAACCGGAATGGCATCAATCTATCTAGACTATGCAGGCAATAATAACATTGTCGTATATCCAGGAGCAAACTTTGCTATTAACCCAGATGATATTAATAAAAAATTAGAACTTTTTAACGCTGTAAAATACTGTGTAATGCAACTGGAAACTCCTCTACAGGTTATATATAGAACACTGGAGATATGCAAGGAAAACAGCATTATAACGGTCTTAAATCCTGCACCGGCAAATAAAGATTTTGATGAAAAGTACTTAAATTTGATTGATTACTTAGTTCCAAATGAGACAGAATTATCACTTCTAACTGGAGAAGAACTGAGTGGCTCAAATATAAGTGAGTTGGCAAATAAGTTACTACAAAAGGGTTGCAAAAATGTGCTTGTAACTCTGGGAAGTGAAGGATCACTTTTAGTAAATGAATCAGAGGAAATAAAAGTAGAAAGCAAAAAAGTAGAAGCTATCGACACCACTGCTGCAGGTGACTCATACATCGGTGGGTTAGTTTCAAGTCTAGCAAACGGATATACAATTGAAGAAGCAATGAAATATGCCACAAAAGTTGCTGCAAAAGTAGTAACAAAAAAAGGAGCTATAGATTCATTGCCATATGTAGATGAAATAGAGTGATACTCTTTTCGATAAAATTAAAACGTTTTAACAGGAGGGCAAAATGAAAAGAAAAAGTATATTAATGCTGTCAATTTTGATGGCAATGGTTATGTTGTTTACAGCATGTGCTGGAAATACGACAAATGATAAGACTGAGGATACCGGCGAGAGCTCCGGTAAGAAAATGAAAGTTGCTTTAGTACTAGCTGGTTTCTTAGGTGATAAGTCGTTCAATGACTCTGCATATCAAGGAGTTGAAAGAGCATTAGAAGAATTTGGAAAAGATAATATTGAAGTTAAAGTTCTAGAATCAAAAGTACCATCAGATTGGGAAACTAATCTTGTTAGTATGGCAAATGATAAGTATGATCTAGTACTTGGAATCTCTACCCAAATTCAGGAAATTATTGAAAAACACGCATCTGAGTATCCGGATGTAAAATTTGGATTGATTGATGGGGTAGTTAAAGCGGACAATGTACAGTCTGCAGTATTTGCACAGAATGAAGGTTCGTTCTTAGCCGGAGCTGCTGCTACAATGTTTACTACAAAAACAGATATTGAAAATGTTAACGCTGATGTAAAAATAGGATGGGTTGGAGGAATGGATATTCCAGTTCTTAGAGACTTCCTAACAGGATATGAACAAGGCGCAAAACACATAGATCCTAATGTTGAAGTATTAGTATCTTTCGCTGGTTCTTTTAGTGATCCACTAAAAGGTAAAGAGTTAACTCTTGCACAGTATAGTCAAGGCGCTGATATAGTAATGAATGTTGCATCAAATACAGGTAACGGTATTTTAGAAGCAGCAAATGAAACTGGTAATTATGCTATTGGTGTTGATTTAAATCAGGATGAAGTATACCCAGGAAGAATTCTTACTTCTATGTTAAAGCGAGTAGATGTTGCTTCTTATGAAATGATAAAAGCAGCTTATGAAGATAATTTTGAGGGTAATGTAATTTTAAGAATGGACGTAGGAAATGGTGGAGTTGGATTAACTGATATGGCTACCATGAAAGAAGCATTGGGGGATAAATTCCCTGAAGATATTCTAGAAAAAGTTCAAGAACTTACTGAAGATATAAAAAGTGGAAAGATAAAAGTCGATTCATATGAAGGATTTGTACTTGAATAACTAAATATGGGATCGCAATCTAGGTTGCGATCCTTTATTGATTAGAGGTGAAGCAATGGAAAAACTCATCGAAATGAGAGGAATAATTAAAGATTTCCCTGGCGTAAGAGCAATTGATAAAGCTAATTTTGATTTATATTCCGGAGAAATACACTCTCTCATTGGCGAAAATGGAGCAGGGAAATCAAGCTTAATGAAAGTGATTTATGGACTTTATCCTGCAGATGAGGGAGAAATTTATTTTAAAGGTGAACAACTAATTGACTTTTCGACAAGAGACATTATTGAAAAAGGGATTGGGATGGTTCACCAAGAGTTCATGCTAGTTGAAGAGATGACAGTACTTGAAAATATTATTCTTGGTTTTGAACCTCTAAAAAGCTTTAACAGACTTGACTTCAAAAAAGCTTCTAAGGTAATTAATGAATATGTAGATACTTATGGTTTAGATATTCAATTAAATAAAAAAGTAAAAGATATTTCTGTAGGTGAAGCTCAAAGGGTTGAAATAATAAAAACACTTTATCGAGGAGCCGATATTTTAATACTAGATGAACCAACAGCAGTCCTTACTCCTCAAGAGACATTAAAACTATTTCAAATATTAGAAAACCTAAAAAATGATAATAAGTCAATTGTTTTTATATCCCATAAACTAAATGAAGTCATGGAAATAAGCGATAGAATTACAGTAATGCGTCATGGAAAATATATCGATACTGTTAATAAAGCTGATACTAACGAAATGGAGTTAGCAAAGATGATGGTTGGTAGGGATGTTTTTTTAAATATTCCTCGAGTAAAACCAGAAGTTGGAAAAGTTATATTATCTGTTGAGGATGTTTATATTCCGGGAGAAAGAGAAATTTCTAAAATTCGTGGGTTATCATTTGACCTCCACGAAGGTGAAATACTTGGAATAGCGGGTGTTGATGGTAATGGACAAGCTGAATTAATTGAAGCAATAACGGGCTTAAGGAAGGTTGAAAAAGGAAAAATATCTCTTAATGGAAAAGATATATCCAATAAGAAAGTAAAAGAAATTAGAAAACTAGGTATTTCTCACATACCAGAAGATAGGAACAAAAGAGGCCTAAATCGGAGACTAGCTATAAAAGAAAATCTTATTGGTTTGAAATATAATACAAAAACAATTAGTGATGGTATATTATTAGATTCAAATAAGACTATAAACTTCTCAAAATCATTAATTGAAAAGTATGATATTAGACCAACAGATCCTAATGCATCTACGGAATTTTTGAGTGGTGGTAATGCACAAAAAATAGTTGTAGCTAGGGAAGTAGATGAAGGAAAACCAGTATTAATAGCTAGTCAACCAACCAGAGGGGTAGACATTGGTGCTATAGAATTTATTAGGTCACAGATAAACAATGAAAAAAAGAAAGGTACAGCTGTATTACTGGTATCAGCAGATTTGCAAGAAATACTTTCTTTGTCTAATAGAATAGCGGTTATGTTTGAGGGAAGCATTACAGGTATAGTCGATAGATCTGAAGCTTCAGAAGAAAACATAGGAATGTTAATGGCAGGAGGGACAATAAATTGAAAAAACAAACATATATAAATATGATATTGTCTATCTTAGTCGCCATGCTTATTGGTGGTATTGCAGTAGCAATAATGGGATTTAACCCAATTGAAACCTATATTCAATTGTTTAAAGGAGCTTTCGTAGGGAAATTTAATATCGGTGGAACCTTAGAAAGATTTGTACCTTTATTATTAACAGCACTTGCTTTTGCAGTTGCTCAAAAAGTTAGTATGGCAAATGTAGGAGTTGAAGGGCAGTTGTACTTAGGAGCAATGGGTGCTGCTTGGGCAGGATTCTTTTTTATGAATCTCCCCAAATTGATCCATATACCTTTAGCACTTATACTTGCAATGATTATTGGTGCATTATGGGCAGCTATACCAGGAGTATTAAAAGCTTATTATAAAGTAAATGAAGTATGTACGACGATTCTTATGAATTATGTTGCGATGTATATTACTTCTTATTTAGTAAATAATCCTTTTTCTGCTGGAAAAGGAGTTGCTCAGACTCCGAATATTGCTAGCTCTGCAGTATTAAACAGAATATTACCACCAAGTAGAGCAAATTTAGGATTAATTATTGCCATAGGTGTATTCATACTGACTTATCTATATTTTAAAAGAACAACTAAAGGATATGAATTTATAAGTGTTGGTCTAAATTCCGATTATAGTGATTTTATCGGTATACAATCTAAAAAGACAAAAGTATTGGGTATGATGTTCTCTGGAGCACTAGGAGGATTAGCCGGTGGTATAGAAGTTCTTGGAATATATGGATACTTTCTTGATGGTTTCTCAACAGGTATGGGTTTTGATGGGATGCTAGCAGCTTTGATTGCAAAGTCAAATATCCCATTAGTACCGGTACTAGCATTTTTTATTGCATCGTTGAAACAAGGAGCATTGGCTATGGAAAGATTTACAGGGGTTCCAAAGTCTTTGATAGATGCAATGATTGCTATGTTTATATTATTTGCAACCATGGAAGGATTATTTATTTGGCATAAGAAACGAAAAGCTAAACAAATTAGTGAAGAGGAGGAGATATAGATGTTATCAAAAATTATAAATGTCTTAGATTATACTCTGATACATGCAACTATTAGAGCTTCAACACCTATCCTCTTTGCAGCACTGTCTGCTTGCTTAACTCAACAAGCTAATATATTAAATGTAGGAATAGAAGGTGTAATGCTTAGTGGAGCATTTACGGCAGTAGCGGTTAGCTTTTTTACCGGATCATGGATAATAGCTATTATTGCATCGGTCATAGTAGGAGTGCTTATTTCTTGGATAATAGGGATAGCTCACCTTAAGTATAAAGCAGATGTATTTGCAGTAGGAACTGTGATTAATATGCTGGTACTTGCTTTAACAAAGTTTTTCTTAAATGAACTTTTAGGTACCACAGGTAGCTTCCAGTCACCAAAAGTTGCTCCTATACCAACTATTAGATTTGGATTTTTGGCTAAAAATCCGGTAATTAATAGTTTGTTTAATGGATATTCATTTTTTGAAATATTTGGATTAATTACTGTATTTGTTCTTTGGTATATTCTTTATAAAACTGAATGGGGACTAAGGGTAAGATCAGTTGGACTTAATCCAATGGCTGCTGAAACCGCAGGAATAGACTCCTATAAAACTAAATTTAGAGTAGTATTATTATCTGGTATACTGGGAGGATTAGCAGGGGCACATCTATCATTAGGGTATTCTAATATGTTCGTTGAGAATATGACAAACGGAAGAGGTTTTATGGGGGTTGCAGCGATGTTCTTTGGAGGGATGAACCCTATATTTGCTTGGATAGGCACACTTTTATTTGGTCTAGCAGACTCTATAGGTTCCAGACTTCAAGCATATGGTATGCCTTCTCAATTTATACTAATGATTCCTTATGTGGCAACAATAGCTGTTCTTTCAGTTTCTATGATAGCATCAATTAAAAGAGTACAAAAAAGAAAATCTTCATTAACGAAGTAGAAAGGAAATTATATGAAAAAAATTATATTAGACGTTGATCCTGGACATGATGACGCTGTAGCTATTATGATGGCAGCTAAATCACCGGAAATTGATCTTCTTGGGATTACTGTAGTATCAGGAAATAATTCATTAGAAAAGACATTCCAAAATACTTTAAACATATGTAGTTGGTTAGAATTGGAGGTTCCAATTGCAAAAGGGATGGATAGACCAATGGTAAGAGACAGGTATCTTTCTAGTGATGCAGCAGTTGGAAACGTTCATGGAGAGACAGGACTGGACGGGCATGAGTTTGGAGAAGTAACAGTAAAAGCTGTAGATAAACATGCAGTTCTCTTTATTATTGATACACTAATGAATGCTGATGAAAAGATAACTGTAGTTCCAACAGGACCACTTTCAAATATTGGAATGGCACTACGATTGGAACCGAGAATAATAGAAAAAATAGATCAGATAGTTCTTATGGGTGGGGCTTATGGTATAGGTAATATGACACCTAGTGCAGAGTTCAATATTCTAGCCGATCCGGAAGCGGCACATGTGGTATTCTCATGCGGGCTCCCTATAGTTATGATGGGCTTAGATTTAACAAGACAAGCCTACTGTGGAGATGAGATCATTGACAAGATGAAAACATTAGACAATAAAGCCTCCGAATTATTTGTGAATTTAATGGGCTTCTTTAAACAATCACAAAAAAGGGAATTCGGATGGGACTCGCCACCAATTCATGATCCTACAACTATAGCATATCTATTAAAACCTGAAATCTTCGAAACAGTTGAATGCAATGTAGAGATTTCCCTATCAAGAAATATGACATATGGTAGGACAGTTTGTGACATGTTTGGTGTTACTGACAAAGTAAAAAATACGAAAGTCGCAACAAAAATTGATTATAATGCTTTTTGGGATTTAGTATATGATACTTTAAAACTTTACTCATAGAGGAATAAAGATGAATGAAATTCTCAAGAAAACTTTTGATTTAAAAAAGTTGGAATATTTAGAATATCTTAGAGATTTAGTAAAAATAGACACTCAAGTGATTGGGCATGGAATAGACGGTGGAAAAGAAAAAGAAGGACAGGATTATATTTACCAACTAGCCAAAGAACTAGGAGCATCCGATATTATTGTTGACCACATGAAGGAAAGTACTATAGAGTATGCAATAGAGAATTTTAGTGAAGGCAATCCAGGACACAACTACAGAGATAGATATAATTTAATCATTACATTTGATGGTCAGAATAATGACTCAACATTAATGTTTAATGGGCATGTAGATACTATGCCACCAGGAAACCTTGATTTATGGGAAATGGATCCATGGTCTGCAGAAACTATAGGTGGGAAACTTTATGGGCTAGGTGCAGCAGATATGAAGTCAGGTTTAATGGCTTCATTAATGGCAGTAAAACTAATTAAAGATAGTGGATTGGAACTACCAATAAATGTTAAAATCGTATCCGTTGTAGATGAAGAAGGTGGAGGTAATGGTAGCATATCAGTTGCCACTATCGGATTGAAAGCTGATGCAGGTATTATTTGTGAACCTACTGAAAGAAATTTAAAACGGGCTCATATGGGTTTTGTATTCTTTGAAATCAAGACCAAAGGAAAAGCGTTACATTCAGGATCAAAATGGCTTGGGGTAAATGCTATCGATAAAATGATGTATATTATTCAAGGATTATACGAGATGGAGCATAACTGGCTTATGAAGTATAAGCATGACATACTTCCATCACCTACTCTAAATGTAGGCGTAATTGAAGGTGGCTCTGCTGGTTCCACAGTGCCTGATGAATGTACTATCAAAATTTGTGTTCATTACTTGCCTGAAATAATGAGCAGAGAACAAGTTATAAAGGATATAAATGATGTAATAAACTTTAGAAGTGATGGGGATAAATGGCTTAAAGAAAACAGACCTGAGGTTAGTATATACCAAGCTGGTGGCGCATTTGAGACCTCAGAAAATGAGAAAATTGTAAAAGAAGCAAAAAAGTCACTAAATAAATTTATTCCAGAGGCAGAAATTGTTGGAGCAACTGCAGGGAATGACGCGAGAATATATGCTAACATTTTGAATATTCCATGTGTAATTGCTGGACCTGGCCATTTACCACAATGCCATAGTCCAAATGAGTTTGTAGCAATTGAAGAATATTATGATTATATTAAAATGTATGCAGATTTGATATTAAACTGGGACAATAGGAGGTAAAAATGGCAAAAATTATTATAGCCGGTGAGTCATGGACCACCCATACTATACATCAAAAAGGATTTGACACCTTTACATCAACAACATATGAAGAAGGTGTAAAATGGCTTAAAGAAGCTTTAGAAAACGGAAACCATGAAATCAATTATATACCAAACCATAGGGTACAGTATGATTTTCCGAAGACAAAAGAAGAATTAAAAAATTATGATTTAGTAATTCTTTCAGATATTGGCTCAAATACATTATTATTATCTGACAACGTATTTATGAGAGGAGAAAAAGAAAATAATAAATGTGAACTCATCAGAGATTTCGTGCTAGAAGGGGGAGCATTTATAATGGTTGGCGGATATATGGCTTTTTCAGGTATAGATGCAAGGTCTAAATATGGTTTTACTGCAGTTCAAGAAGTTCTTCCTGTAAAATGCCTAGAGGTTGACGATAGAGTCGAAGCACCACAAGGTTTATACCCTATTATTCTAGATAATGAAAGCCCTGTTTTTAAGGGGATTCCAAAAGATTGGCCACACTTCTTAGGGTATAATAAAACTATAAAAATAGAAGATGGTCATGTTTTAGCAACTATAGATGATGATCCATTCATAGTTATAGGAAACTTTGGAAAAGGAAAATCAGCTGTATTTACATCAGACTGTGCACCGCATTGGGGGCCTAAGGACTTTATAGAATGGGAATATTATGAGGTATTCTGGAACAATCTAGTAGAAGAATTGACTAAATAAAAACCCCATTTGGGGTTTTATTTATTGGAGGAACTATGAATATTTTAGAAATATTAAATGAACTAATAGCAATAGACACTACTAATCCACCAGGAAATGAAAAATATATAGTCGAATATATAAAGAACTTTTTCAAAGACAAAGCAAAATTAATAGAGATTGAACATGGGAATAATAGGAGCTCATTAATTGTAAGATTTGAAGGTAAACAAAAAAAGACATTATCTATAGTTGGACATATAGATACGGTACCTATTGGGAATGCTAGCGACTGGAAATATCATCCATTTGAAGCAAAAGTCGAGAATGACTATATTTATGGAAGAGGTACAAGTGATATGAAAAGCGGTGTATCATGTATGATATCTATAGGAGATCATCTGATCAACCACTATGATAGTCTGCCGATAAATATAGATTTAGTATTTACAGCTGACGAAGAAACTGGCGGCATGGGTGTTAAAGAGATTAACAAGCAAGGTTACTTCAATAATACTGAATTTATTATGGTTCCGGAACCAACTTCCTTGAAATTAGGTACAAAAGAGAAAGGTACACTTTGGCTTGAAATATCAGTCAAAGGAAGATCAGCTCATGGAGCATATCCAGAGAAAGGGTTAAATGCAATAGATACGGTGTTTGCAATAAAAGATGAATTAAAATTGTACTTGGAAAAATCACCCAAAGATGACTTATTAAATAAATCAACCATCTCTTTAAATAAAATAGAAGGAGGAAACAAAATCAATATTATAGCCGACAACTGTGATGCCTCTATGGATATAAGATATACTCCTTCTTTAAAATCAGAAGATATTAAAGACCAATTTAATAGAATAATAAACAAATATATAGAATTAGGTTATTTAATTGAATATGAGATTATTAATGATAGGGCTTCACTTGCTACAGACCCAAACTCTATTTATATTTCTTCATTAAGAGAAGTTTTAAAAGAATTTAAAATAGCCGGAGAAGAAGTTGGAATTTACTACTATACTGACGCATCTGATATAGTGCCTTATACTGATATACCATTTCTGCTATTCGGTCCCGGGCTTGAAGAAGAGTGCCATAAAGCTGATGAAAAAGCGCCTATAAAAAATATTATCCTAGCAGAGAAAATATATATTGAATGGGTTGATCGTATTATAAATACCAAAATTTAAAATATAAAAGGGACAATGAATTTCATAGTCTCTTTTATATTTTAAGCTAACTTATAAGATTAATTTATTGATATTACATATCAATAAATTAATACTATTAGACTAAAACTGAGTTGGTTGATATGCTTAAGATTGCATATAATTCATTAAAGAGTAGAGGGAAGGTGACTGATGTGGAAATAAGGCTGGAAAACTTAACAAAATCATTTGGCGATCTTGTTGCAGTTGATAATCTTTCTTTACTCTTAAGAGAGGGTAAGTTGATTAGTTTTCTTGGACCTAGTGGATGTGGCAAGAGCACTACACTAAACATGATCGCTGGTATCATCGATCAAACATCCGGTTCCATCTATTTTAATGATATAAAAGTAGATAAGATTCCAACACAAAAAAGAAATATAGGTATGATTTTTCAAAACTATGCACTTTATCCTCATATGACTGTTTTTGAAAATATAGCATTTCCATTACAAATACAGAATAAAAGTAAAGCTGATATTAAATCCAAGGTTAATGAAGTTGTCAACATGCTTCAAATAGATGATCTTTTAAAGAAACAACCTGGGCAGATATCAGGAGGTCAGCAGCAAAGAGTGGCAATAGCAAGAGCTTTAGTCAAAAAACCGGATGCGCTCTTAATGGATGAACCTTTTTCTAATTTAGACAAAAAACTAAGAGTTGAGACAAGAGAGGAAGTTAGGAGACTACAAAAGAATTTAGGTATTAGTACAATATTTGTTACTCATGACCAAGAGGAAGCATCATCGATATCTGATTACATACTCCTGATGGATAGGGGTAAGCAAATTCAATTCGGAACTCCTTCCGAGCTTTATTATGATCCAACTCATCTGTTCACTGCTCAATTCATAGGAGAAGCTAAGATCAATGAATTTGATGGAAAATATGAAAACGGTAATATAACAATATTAAAGGATATAATGCTCAAATTTATACCTGAAGAAGAATGTCCAGAAGAAATAATTGTAGCTATAAGACCGGAGAATTTTAAACCCAGTTATCATCCGGCTATAATTGTAAGCAAAGTAATAGGTAGCGAAATGCTGGGAAAAGACAAACTAATAACGAGTAAAGCAAATGAAGAAGAAATAAATTGGTTTATATCTTCTGATTCAGAAACTAAAAATGATGAGGTTATAAAACTTGGTATAGATGTAGACAAGGTATTGGTTTTTAATAGAACAACTAAACGAAGGATTAGAGGAAAGGTGATTCCAAGTGAAAGATAATATAAAAAAATTTATTATTGGGATTACTTATTTATTACCGGCACTAATTATACTTGGAACTTTCCAGATTTATCCTTCTATAAAAGTATTTTTAATGAGTACATATACAGAGTATAACTACATTAAACACATAGTACTAAAAAGGGGAATATCAAATTTTATAAATTTATTTAACGATCCAAACTTTATCGTAGCTATTAAAAACACATTCATACTGGTCGTATTTATAGTCCCTATATCGATCATTTTATCATTATTTTTATCGCTGTTACTTTATGAGAAATCAGCCTTCCGAGACTTTATAAGAAGTATCTATTTCTTACCATTTATCACAAGTACAGTCGCAATATCAGTTGTCTGGAGATGGATATTTAACTCAAAAGCCGGGCTTATGAATTATATCTTATCCTTTATAGGAATAAATGGTATAAAATGGCTAACAGATCCTAAGTGGTCAATGGTTGCGCTTGTGATTCTATCCGTTTGGAAAACACTGGGATACAATATTTTAATCCTAGTTACCGGTCTTAGAAGCATAGATGAAAAATTCTATCAAGCTGCAAGAGTAGATGGTGCGAACAATTGGGTCATAACTAGAAAAATAACCATACCACTATTGTCACCAAGTCTATTATTTGTGTCTATAACTTCAATGATTGGTGCTTTTAAAGTATTTCAGGAGGTATATGCATTGTTTAATAAAACTCCTGGTCCTTTAAAATCTTGTTTAACGATGGTTTATTATATTTATGATAAGCTTATGAACCACTATTCATATGGAATGGCCGCAGCTGGATCAGTAGTATTGTTTGGATTTATACTTTTAATTACGCTAATACAGTGGCTAATTAGTAAAAGAAAGGTCCATTATAATTAGGTGAAATATGAAAAAGTTAAATATAAAAAATGGTTTAGCAACAATAATATTGATT
>JAEZWM010000054.1 GCA_023443025.1 Bacillota bacterium | reverse complement strand
TCAGAAATATGCAAAATATGTCCTGACAGAGAAGAGTGCATAACCGAAAAAAGATATAGATCAAAGAGATTAGAATGTACAATAAATTACGGAATATACAATGAATGTGCAGAGGTAATGAAGACAGAAGAAGCTAAAAAAATAGCTAATAAAAGATCACTACACGAAAGCATAAATCATGAATTAAAGAACGTATTTGGAGGCAAAACTCAGCAGAGTTATGGCTTAATTAGTGCGCGAAAAAATGGATTGCTAAGGGCATTGATGGTCAATTTTAACCGATATGCGATAAATAAAATGAAACAGGAGTGAGAAAACACCTCCTGTTTTATAAAATAATATATGAATGACAAAACTTCTAAAAAATATAGACATTTTATAGTAAAAAGTAAGAAAAAAAGGCGACTATTTCAGCAGACTCAATCGGAGTTATCCCCTACGAGTTAAAAAAATAAAAAACGAAATGGAAGTGAGGGCACTTCCTCTACGAAAGATTTATACAGAAAAAGGAAAGCAAAGCTTTCCTCAGATTCTTTATCCAGTCCTTTTAAAATAGAAAATTATTATTCAATTACCCTTCCATCAGTACCAATTGTTACAACCTGCCATGGAATAAACTTGCCACTGTTTTGAAGCGCTTTTTTTGCTGCAATTTCAAGACCGGAACAGCAAGGAACTTCCATTCTAGCAATTGTAACACTCTTTATATCGTTATTAGCAATTATAGCTTCTAGTTTTTCAGCATAATCTCCTTCATCAAGCTTAGGACAACCAACTATAGTGATCTTATTTCTCATATAAGTATTATGGAAATCACCATGAGCAAAAGCAGTACAATCCGCAGCGATTAAAAGATTCGCATCCTTAAAGTAAGGAGCATTCACAGGAACAAGCTTAATCTGGCAAGGCCACTGCTGTAACTGAGATGTATTAATAGCAGCAGGCTGTGCATGCGTATGATGCTCATGAGCACCCGATCTATCAAAAGTCTTAGCATGAGTTCCTGGACATCCACAAGCCAGCGTTTCAACCTCTTTATTATTTTCAACCATATCATCTACCTCCACATTATTTTTATTACTCTTATCAAAAACAGGAACATCCCTAGTCTCAAAAGATATTGCCTCCACAGGACAATTAGGCAAGCACCTACCAAGCCCATCACAATGATCCTCACGAAGAAGTTTAGCTTTCCCATCAACCAATCCAATAGCCCCTTCCTGGCAAGCATTTACACAAAGCCCACAACCAATACAAAGATCCTCATCTATTTTAATAACCTGTCTAAGCATTTTAATCCTCCAATATTGTATTTATGACTCCATTATAGTAAAATAAAAACAAAAAGTACGTTGCATTTGCAACGTAAAAACCAATAAACGGGTCAGGCATACTAAAGATGCTATTTCTGGAAAATTTAACATTATAAATTCAATAATCACACTTATAAGATAAATTATATACAAAACTACTCAACAATGAGCCATATTTCAATACCGACAGTTAATATGGTATTATAGATATAATTATTTAATCGATAACAACTAAAAAGCTATATTTCAAATGCTATCTACTCATATTTTTTGAGTTTATGGAAAGTCAAAAATGGAGGAACCATGAAAGAGATTTTAACGAAAACCGCATTGTTTAAGGACATGTCAATTGAAGAAATTACTAGTCTATTAGCAACTCTAGATTCTGAATTTAAAGGATATAAAAAGGGTGAAACTATACTGGAGATTGGAGATATTAATAAAAAAATAGCTCTCGTAATTGAAGGGATTATACACATCACTAAGCTCGATTACCTTGGTAACTTAAGCATAATCGCAGTAATAAACCCGGGTGAATTATTTGGCGAGTCTTATGCTTTATCTCCGGGAGAAAAACTTGGTGTTAGCGCAGTTACTGAAACAGATTCGAAGATACTCTTTATTGATGTTGAGAAATTTAAAGATGAGAAAATTAGTGAACTTAAATCCTTTAAAATGTTCTATACAAATTTGATGCATATTCTAGCAAACAAAAATATCCAGATGTCAAAAAAACTTGATCACTTAACTAAAAGGTCAATTAGGGAGAAGATTATTTCATATCTAAGTCAGGTGTCCATTGAAGCCGGTAGTAATATTTTTGAAATCCCTTTAAATCGTCAGCAGATGGCAGATTATCTGTGCATAGACAGAAGTGCACTTTCGAGAGAATTAATGAATCTCAAATCAGAAAATCAGATCGATTACTTTAAACAAGAATTTAAATTGAAATAAGGGTCAGCTTTATTTGCAAATAAAACTCCTCCTCTGAAGCTTTATGATGACTATTACCAGCATCAATTTTGTATTCAAAGGAGGAATTTACGTATCTGTTTTTCTAATTCCATATCCATATCAATCAACCGAGCGTATTACAGCTTGTAATTCTTTATAATGCTTTAAAACATCATCACTCATTTCATTCTTGATATACTCCTGCCTGATTCCTCTAACTCTAGAAATTGTTATTTTTAGCGCTGAAGCAATATCGCTATCAACTTCGTTTCCGAACTCATCAATCAGAAGCACTGCAAGCCGCCTTTTCATTGGGTTTTTTACATTGCTATCATTCTGTCTAAAATACTCTTCAATATACTCAATAATAATATCGATGCTGTATTTTCTAGCTTCTTTTACTTGATGAACTTCTTCAAAGAACATTTCAGACTGAGCAATCTCAAGCTCTTCAACCTCCATATACTCATCCTTTATAAAATCATCGTCGACTACTCCCAATAGCCACAGATAGTCTTTAATTGAATCTTTTCTACTACGACCAATCAATTCAAATAAAAGCTCCACATCCGCGATATTCTTTGACGAAGGCTGAAGAATCTCATTATGGCTAGACCATTTATAATGAGCTAAGTCATTATACCCGAGATCTTTAGGATTATTATGTATGTAAGCAATCAGTGACAGTAAATAAGGGTCATCACAAACCGGCTTAGACTTAAACCTCTGATGAAAGACATGGCCTATAGTCTTATATTTTGCATTGTAATACTGAGTATATGACTGCTGAAGACCTTTCATAATATCAGAAAGACTGCTATGACCTTGCCTTATAAGAAGATGAATATGATTGTCCATCAAACAATAGGAAAGTAGCGAAAAGTCAAAGCGATCGCGATACCTTACGATTAAAGTGAGATATCTAATCCTATCATTATCGTCTATAAAAATGTCGTCCTTGTTATTTCCACGAGCTATCACATGATGTATCATACCTGACTGTTGAATTCTTGGTTTTCTAGGCATATATATCACTCCTCTATTTAATTGTAACATATTAAAGCAAAGGGAGTATTTTATGCATAAAAACTTGGCTTAAATATAGAATATCGTATAGAAAAGACCGGTCATAGCTTATGTATTTCAATACATGCGTATTTGCTTATTCAATAGTCCTGTTATATACTTTTATTAAGTAAACAATTAACACTAAAGTCATATATTTTAAAGTAAATTAAATCTGAAAGGAGCTATTATGTCTAAAAAATCAACTTTTTACATACTTGTACTATTGTTTTTCTTAAGTCCAATATTAGCCTATTTTGTTCATGGAATCTTATGGAGTTTTTTCAGTCTACCAAATTATACATATGAATTATTGACAATTTCGATGATGATATCATTTAAGTTACTAATTGATGAGAATATCCGTGAACGAAAATAAATC
>JAEZWM010000012.1 GCA_023443025.1 Bacillota bacterium | reverse complement strand
AGTCTTAATATGTATCAAACTACAGGATTTGCTATTATAATCCTAATGATTGGTAGATATTTAAGACAAAATATTAGTTTTTTTCAAAAGTTTGCAATTCCGGCTCCTGTAATTGGAGGATTAATTTTTGCTATTATTAACACCATACTCAGATTGAGCGGCACTTTTAATATTGAATTTGATTCTACACTTCAGGAATTCTTTATGGTATTATTTTTTACCAGTATCGGATTTAATGCAAGCTTGATGGTACTTAAAAAGGGTGGAAAGAAGGTTGTTCTGTTCTTAGGTGTGGCTGTTCTACTATGTATTTTACAAAATGCAGTTGCAGTAGGTCTTTCAGGAGTCGTAGGAATGGAACCAAAGCTGGCGCTTATGACTGGTTCAACACCTATGACAGGAGGTCATGGAACTGCTGCAGCAATGGCTAAAGAAGTTGAGGGTGCCGGAATCGTTGGAGCTGAAGCTATGGCAATTGCAGCAGCGACTTTTGGTCTTATAGCGGGATCGCTTATGGGTGGTCCTGTAGGAAATTTTCTTATTAATAAAAACAACTTGCTTAATGAAAATCTGAAGGACCAAAGGGATTATGATTTAGATGAAAGCGTTGTTATAGAAGAAAAAAGATTTTTAGATTCTAATAGAATTGCAATGGCACTTTTCTTTTTACTTATAGCAATAGGTGTGGGTACATATTTAACTGATTTCTTAAATTATGTATTAAAGATGTTTACACCACTCGGAAAATTCCCTATCTATATTGGTCCGATTATAATTGGGATTATACTTAGAAATGTATCAGAACGAAATAATAATTTTGTACCTAACGAGGAAGTGCAAGTAATAGGAGATGCATCTCTGAGTGTATTTTTAGCAATGGCTCTAATGTCTGTAAGATTATGGGAACTTGCAGCTGTTGCAGGTCCTATGCTAATTCTTTTACTTGCTCAAGCAGCTCTAATGGCGTCATTTGCATTGTTCATAACCTACAATGTGATGGGAAGGAACTATGATGCCGCAGTTATGGCTGCCGGACATTGCGGATTCGGCCTGGGAGCTACACCGAATGGTGTTGCAAATATGGATTCGCTTTGCGATAAATATGTTTATTCCAAACTGGCATTTTTTGTAATTCCAATAGTCGGTGGAATGTTTATTGATTTATTAAATGTTTTTATTATTACATTCTTCCTGAATGTAGTATAATAACAAGTTAACCTTTAAAGATAGACTTTTGAAGCTGTCTTTAAAGGTTATTTTTTTAAATAAAAATTTTAACCAACTTCTATAAATTTGTGTTATAATCATTAAATGGTATTTTATCAAATTAATCACGAAGATTACAGTTTTGTAAGACTAGACAGGTTAAATTGCGATATAATAACTGATGGGAGTTGGTTATGTGTTAAATATTCGGAAACTGAGCTTTGAGGAAAAATTAGTTTTCATAACGGCGGTAAGTATTATGCTGCCATTTTATATTGGTGCGGCTGCGCTTATATTTAATTTCATATATATTTTAAAATCCAAAAAATTGGATTCACTGATAGTTGGGAGCAAAGAAAATAGATGGCTCATGGGTTTTATACTTTATAGTATAGTCGTCTGCTTCTTTTATAAAAATGGATTGGGTGTACTGGCTACTTTGGGTATGCTGATCTTCTTTATATACTTTATTTACAATACCAGATATTTAAAGGAAGAATTGGTAGAGAAGATACTTACAGCATTAATTTTTTTAAGTGCACTATGGTTTTTAAATACCATATTAAGAGCTTCATATATCTTTTTTCTTTCAAATGAGGGTATGGATGGTTTCTTAAGGTTTATCTCTATGAATAGAGCCGATTCAGTATTTTTTAATCCTAATTATTATGGAATGGTTGGGGATTTTATGTTCTTGATAGGACTTGATAGATATATGAAAGAAAAAGGCAGTCAAAAACTTATATATGGTATGTATTTATTAATCGCAGCCATTGCAGTCTTTTTATCAGGCTCCAGAGGAGCACAAATTGCATTGATTTTTGGTGCATTATATCTTTCGGTGCATAAAAGAGATTTTGAGACGACAAAGATATTAGCATTTGCAATTTTAATTGCATTAGGTCTTGTTATAATAACTGGAAACATGGCGTACACCAGAATTGCAACAATTACGCAGGATATGGGGCTTAGAAAAAGCATTTGGGGATCTGCAATTAGATTTATCAATAAGAATATGTTGATTGGAGCAGGACCGCTGGGTATGCATGCCGTTTATGACTTGATTAAATCGAGAGAAGTTATACATTCTCACAATTTAGTGCTAGACTTTTTAGTTAATTTTGGTTTTATTGGGCTCTTGATGATTTACCCATTATTTCAAGGTATCTATTATAGGTTAAGTACTTTTAAAAACAGTAAGTTATATGGTTTAATTGTTGCAATGACCATCGTTATACTAGTACATGGAATGGTGGATGTAACCATTTTTTGGCATCAGACTGCGTTTATTTATTTCATGTTAGTGTTTTCTGTAGTAGGCAGTTCAGAAGAGCTTGAATTCACCACTATTGTAAGTCCAAATGCAGAGGATATTCCAAGAAAAGCTTTAAGATACAATAATAACTATATAAAATAAAAATCGGTGATGGAATTTCCACACCGATTTTTTTAATCTAACATTGCATCGAATTCTTCTACAAGATCATGGATATCATTTAATAATTTTATTAGATCATCCAGATAATAATTAAAAGCAGCTTCAAACTCCAAGTTGGAAGCATCTTTGATTACACTAATTTTTTGTCCAAAGTATTTTTCTAATGCAAGTTTATTTTCGTTGTATATTTTTGGCACATAACCATTTTCAATGATTTGAGTTATAAGACCAAATGCCATAAAAAATTGTGTATTTATTTTAGCTATATACGAAATTTTTATGCTTTTATCTCCACCCATTTTCCTATCGTTTTTTATGGATTTAAGTTCAGTATTTATTTCATTAATATCGTCGATAAGCCTTGTTATATCAATTTCTTCTTTTGTAGTGAGTATTGTCAACAATGCCGAGTCGAACTCAGCTAATGTTTTCTTATAAATCTTAAGAAGAAAAATTGATCTGTTTGGAGGCATGAATAAATAGTTTACTGCAAAACCTACTACTAAACCTACAGATGTGTCTAGAGTTCTGTTGATACCATATTGCCAGTAAGTTATATTTCTCGGTCCGCTTTCGTAGAGCATTATTATGATAAATACAACGCATGCAAGTGTAATTGATTTCTTCCAGTTTAAATAATTACATACATTGATAACAATGATAACACCTATACCGATAGGAATGAATCCCGTAAATCCAATATAATGAAAGAATGATGCAATAAGAGCACCAACAATTGTCGAGAGCATTCTATTTATACTTACTTTATATGAATCATAAACGGAAGAAGTCATGGAGACAACTGCTGAGATTCCTGCCAAAAGTGGAGTTCTTAGATCGAAATAATGTGCAATAGCAATGGCAAGACTTGTAGCTAAAGCGGTCTTAATAATTCTTAATCCAAATATTCTTCTAAAGTATTTTTTGTAATTTATTCTCTTTTGTGTGTTCTTATCCATAACTACTCCGATCATAATACGGAAATAATAGTAAGAAGACGAATCATTAAATTCGTCTTCTTATCATTTTATAAGTCGTCTTCAATAACTGTTGACTTTGCGTAAGCAGATACTTTTGCTTCAAAGAAGTCGGTTTTAATAGCGTTTGGATCTGAATATTCTGCAACCCAAGCCATGGATTCAGGTTCGGATTCAAATCCTTCAAAGATTGTACCGAGTCCTAGACCCTTAGATCTTAAGTTTCCTAGGTATTTTAGATATGCATCAACATTTGTTTTTGAAAGACCTGAGATTCTGTCGCCAAGTACATAGTCAGCCCACTTGATCTCTTCTTCTACACCTTGGATAATCATCTGTCTGTAGTATTCAAGATTTTCTTCAGTGAATAGTTCAGGTTCTTCTTTCTTAAGGTCCAGTATAATTGATCTGAATAGCCATAGATGTGTATTTTCATCTCTGTTGATATATCTGATTTCCTGTACTGTTCCCGGCATCTTTCCGTTTCTGCCAAGGGCATAGAAGAACATAAATCCGGAGTAGAAGTAGATACCTTCCAAAATATAGTTTGCTACAAGCGTTTTGGCCAGATTTGCCTTTGTTCTGTCATAGTAAAAGTCGTTGTACTTATCTCCAATAAACTTGTTTCTTTCCAGAAGGAATGGATCGTCCTTCCAGTGGTAAAGAATTTCAGACCTTTCTTCCGGTGAACAGATAGTATCCAGTATATATCCATAGCTTTGTGAGTGTACAGCTTCTTGGTATGCCTGAATTGTAAGGCATAGGTTTACTTCATTTGCTGTTATGAACTCACTAAGATTTGGTAGGTTCGCAGTTTGTAAACTGTCCAGAAATATTAAGAAAGATAGTATTTTATCGTATGCTGTTTTCTCATCAGGATTTAGGTTTCTATAATCTTTAATATCCTGATTTAAATTGATCTCTTCAGGTATCCAAAAGTTGTTCATTGCCTGTCTATACCAGTCACTTACCCAAGTGTATTTTATATTGTTAAAATCATTAAGGTTAGTGGTGTTACCGTTCATAAGCCTTCTTTTACTTAACTCAATGTCACCGTTCTCGTTAAAAAGCGCTTTTCTATCTAGTTTCATTTTTCCTCCTTATGCAGAGCAGCTATCACAAGCTTCAATTTCGAGCGATTGGCTCCTTACATAGTAAACTGTTTTTACTTCGTTTTCCCAAGCGCTGATATAAAGACCCAGTATTCTGCTCATAGTATACTCTGTGGTTACATAAAGATTTAGTGATTGACCCTGGTCTATATGTCTTTGCCTAATACCTGCAGACTTGATGACCCAGTTCTGATCGATATCATGTGCATTTTCATACAACCAGAAAGTTCTAGGGTTTAGAGATGGTGCTACTCTTGGAACTATTGAACCTTTTTTCTCCTCGAGAAAGTATCTCTTCATGACCGGATCTATGGCAGCTGTTGTACCGGCAATTATAGAAGTTGAGCCTGTTGGAGCTACTGCCATTAGGTATCCGTTTCTTAGACCATTATTTTTAATATCTTCACTTAATGTAAGCCATCTACTACTATTATATGCTCTTTTTGTAAAATAGTCACCATTTTGCCAGTCTGAACCTTCGAAATATTCGTAAGATCCTTTTTCTTTTGCAATTTCCATACTTGCTTTGATAGCAAAATAGTTGATATTTTCATATAGTTCATCGGCAAATTGTAGATGTTCATCGGTCTGGAAGCTAATGTCGTTTTTTACAAGTGAATGATGGTATCCGCTTGTTCCAAGTCCGATTGATCTATATTTTTTATTGGTAATTTCCGCATAGGGGATAGGGTAGTAGTTAAGTTCAATTACATTATCAAGTGCTCTTACAACAGTGGATACTACTGTTTCTAATTCATCAGTGTTCGTAACATCAATATTTCCAAGAACTAGAGATGCTAAGTTACATACCACAAAGTCTCCTGCTTTGGTTCTTGTAGTAACTATATCACCTTCATCTGTACTTTCAACAGTGATATCTACTGACTCTATGGTGCTCATATTTTGAGCTATCTCCGTACATAGATTAGAAGAGTAAATCATACCCTTGTGGTTGTTTGGATTGTATTTGTTTACTATGTCTCTATTGAATACAAATGGAGTTCCCGTTTCAACGGTTGATTTAAGGAAAAGTCTGACTATGTCCTTAACTGTCATCACTCTTTTGTCCAGTCTTGGATCCATAATGCATTCATTATATTTTTCAAGCCACTCATCACCGTAAAAGTCTTCAAGGCTATAACCCATAGTGCTTTTAATCTCATGTGGACACATCAAGTACCATTCACTTTCAATATCTTCTTTTGCTAGTTTCCAGAAATGATTTGGGAAACAGATACCCGGGAATACGTCATGCGCTTTCATCCTATCGTCACCGGAGTTTGTTTTAAGCTGTAAAAACTCTGGTAGGTCTTTATGCCATACATCTAAATAAACGGCAACTGCACCTTGTCTAACCCCAAGCTGATCAACTGCTACTGCTGTGTCATTTGCCAGTTTTATCCATCTATTAACCCCGCCTGCAACTCCTTTGAAGCCTCTGATGTCCGAACCCATTGCTCTGACCTTACCGAAGTAAAGTCCCATTCCTCCTCCATGTTTAGATACTTGTGCAAAGTTATCAATGCTCCTGTAAATTCCATCAAGTGAATCCGGAACAGTATCTATAAAGCAAGAGGATAACTGATGGAACGGTTTTCTGGCGTTTGACATAGTAGGAGTTGCCATCGTTACCTTAAGAGTGCTGAGGATATCGTAGATCTTTTTAGCCCAGGTTACTTTATTTTCTCCTTCAGGAATTGCCAAATGCATTGAGATACCCATAAACATCTCTTGAGGAGTTTCAAGGAGTCTACCTGTTGGATCTTTTATAAGATATCTTTTAGATACAAGATCTAGTCCACTGAAGTTGAATAGTTTGTCTCTTGAAGCGTCAATATATGATTCAAGCTCATTAATATCATCTTGTGAATAATTCTCCAGCATATATTCTCCGTATAAGGAGTTTTCAGTTAGAAACTTTATTTTTGTATAAAAATCTATAATGTCATATTTTCTAATCTCATTTTTTATTTGTCTACTTATAGAAAGGGATAAAAATCTAGCTGCAATATATTCCCAATTAGGCGCTTCTTTTGAAGTTAACTCCGATGCCGATCTGGTAAGAAGTTCTATAAGAGTCTGTTCATTCATAGAGTCTGTTACAAAAGAAGAAAACTTTGTCTTTAAAAAACTAAGATTGTACATATCCTCTGTGAACTCTCTTTGTACTTCTTTTAGAAGTTCTAAAACTTCTTCATCAGTAAAATACGAAGAAAAATCTTCTATAGTCTTTCGTAAGTTGTGATGTGAAGCTCTGTAAAGAATATATGATTTTACAACGGAATAATATGAGTTTTCAATAAGCGTTATTTCTACTAGATCTTGGACTTCTTCTACTGTGATAATATGGTCACTAGGGAAACAGTCTTTTATCTTTTGAATTATTTCATTCGATAACTTTTCGAGTACTTCATTGGTCACCGGTTGTGCTACGCTATTAAAAGCTTTTTTTATCGCGAGTTCTATTTTGGTCTTGTCAAAAGGAACGGTAGAACCGTTACGCTTAATTATATTCATGATACCTCCTATGGTATATAAATTATTATTTACTAGTTTAATATACCATATATAGTGGGTAAAGTATATATAAATTCAACGATATATTTTAATAATTCTATTCAACTTTGTTTTAATCAGAATTAATGCGGGTATAAGTAAGCCAGAGGGGTGGTGTAAATATGGATAATCTAAAAAAAGACTTAAAAAACCTAAAGGATAAGGTTGATAAAAAAGTAGATCGAGCTAAAGATGACATTGAGAAAAAAGCAAAAGACGTAAAAAAAGATGCTGAGAAAAAATCAAAAGAAGTTAAGAAAGATGCTGAAAAAGGTGCCGATAAACTTAAAGACAAAGCAAAAGGCATAGCTGATGACATTAAAGACAAAGCAAATGATTTAAAAGACGATATTAAGAAAAAATTTTAAGTTAATACTTAAAAGAAGACTTCCGAGGGGAGTCTTTTTCTTTTTGTATAAAAGGGTTATAATAGTAATTATAGTATAAATGAATTTGAATTATGCATGCAATAAATTAGATAATTAATAGCATAATAAAAGCTTTAACGGGAGGATTTATAATGTATTTGCGAATTTTAAAAAGATCTGTAGCAATATTACTCGTGAGTATAATGCTGCTATCGGGCACGGTTTTTGCCGATGAAAACCAATTTGAGATGACCAGGCTATCCGGTGATTCCAGAATAAAAACAGCACTAGAAGTTAGTAAAAATGGATTTGATTCTTCAGAGTATGTCTTAATAGCAAATGGGTTTAATTTTCCGGATGCACTGGCTGGAGGACCACTAGCAGTAGCTCTTAAAGCCCCTATTCTTTTAACTGCTCAAGAACAATTAGAAGATGAGGTATTAAAAGAAGTTATAGAACTTGGCGCATCAAAAGCCATCATTCTTGGTAGCGAAGGGTCTATATCTCAAAAAGTTAGCGATCAGCTAAGTGTGGTTGCGGATGTTGAAAGAATTGGTGGAGAGGACAGATATGAAACCGCAGCACTTATTGCGAATAGAGTTCTAAACATTACAGGAGCTACATCCATTGCAGTAACCAATGGTCAAAAATTTCCTGATGCTCTTTCAGCGAGTGCATACCTTGGTGATAGGGGAATGCCTATAGTACTGGTTACTGAAAACAGCGTTCCTGCAGCTTCAAGGATGATACTGAATATGCCAAATGTCAAAGATACTGTAATACTTGGTGGTGAAAAAACCGTATCGAATGATGTTTTTGATGAACTTCCAAATGCAGAGAGGATTTCAGGTAATAACAGATATGATACAGCTATAGAACTTTCTAAAAAAGCTTTTAGCAGTCCTAAGAATATAATAATCGCAAATGGACTTAACTTTCCGGATGCATTATCGGCTGCAGCTCTTTCAGGGGTCTATAGTGCACCTATTATCTTAACAGATGCAGACAGTTTACCGGGATCGGTAAAGGATTATCTGGAAGAAGTTAACCCTTCCAAGGTTTTATTAGTGGGGGGTAGGGGATCAATTTCATCAAGTGTAGCCGGTGAACTACTTGAAATTCTTGGTGAGATAAATAAACCTAAAGTTCCTGTTTTTGAAAACAATGCGTATAATGACGATTATGCTAAGCAAATGGCGGATATAATTAACGATATCAGAGTAGAGAAAGGTCTTAATCCTCTAGTTTGGGATGAAGGATTAATAGAGGCTGCAAAAATAAGAGCTAAAGAAATAGAAGACAAACTATCACATACAAGACCTAATGGCTTAAGATTTGAAACTGTTAATGAAGCTCAAGTTAAAGGCGAAAACCTGGCAATTATCGCTGCACATCCTCAGGATGTCATTGACATTATGATGTCCACATCCGGACAAAGTGGTAATATTCTAAGAGATAGAGCTGACTTTAAAGCAATCGGAGTTGCGTGCTGGGTAAGTGAGAACGGATCGGTGCATTGGGTACAAGTATTTGGATTATCTAAATAAAATAAACCCGGAATTTTCCGGGTTTTTTAATTTGATTCTATTTAATTTTATGTGTTTTCACATCCGGCGGTACTTTATAAATGACGTCTTTACGCTCTACGATTATTTCGATTTTATTTTTTAGAGTTTCGCTATTTTTTATATAATCCAGCAAAGTATGAGTAGGGTTAATCGCTACAGGATGTCCTACGCTTTCTAGCATAGAGATGTCTCCATTGGTATCCCCATATGCATAAGATTTTTCAAAATCTATACCATATAGTCTGTCAAATACCCCCATCATTTCTTTTTTGCTCTTACTATCCCACATTTTAATATATTCACCTGTAAAAACATTGTTTTCATCAACGGTATATATTGAGCCCCTAAAGTCGGTTACATTATACTTCTTAGCTATGTGTTTAACCAAAAAGTTTGGACTTCCTGAGATAAAAAATACGAGATGTCCGCGCTCTAAATGCCATTTAATCTGTGATCTTGTATAAGTATAAACTATATCGGCATTATGTTTGATAACCTGCTGAGCAATATAGTCAATAAAATCGTATTTAACACCTTTAAGAGTCTCCATATAAACTCCTGCCACAACTCCAAGGTAGTTGTCATAGTCGACATACCTTTTGTTGTAATCGTCATACAGAGGTTTAATTTCGTTAATCCATGTGTGCTCTTCTATTACATCGTTTTTTACAAGTCTTAAAAAATGGTCTATCATCAGTGAAGTTCTGGTAAGAGTACCATCGATATCAAAAAATGCAACTATATTTTTATCTTTCATTAGATTTCCTCGTAAATAAACTTTTTAGTCTGCTCGGTTTCTTTACTCGAGTGACCGGACTTTTTGACTTTTCTATAATTCCAAGTATAAGAGCGAAGCAAAGCGATACAAATCCCGCAACGAAAAATATACCAAATCGTAGCACCATATTTAAGCCTACTTCATCAGTCATCTTTGGAAAGCCTTCAACCAGATTGTAAATACCTATAAAAACTAAGATTAAGCCGGGTACATACTTTATGTATTTATTTTTATTGGATATCCAAAATATAAGTCCTGTTCCAATTATTGCAAGAAATGCAGATAGTGGAATGATTGTAGTTCTACTTTGATAATCCAAAACTAAATTAAATATGCTTCTCATTTTAACTCCTTAAGTTCTTTTATCTATTATTATAAATTTGCATTTGTACATATTATATTATGATAACATTATAGCATAAAAAAATATAGCTAGCTAATATTAAAGGCAGAGAAACGAAATTGTAGGAAATAAAATTAAAAAATTCAAAAGATAGTACAAAACACTTTTTACTTGATTTTTTTGTGATTTATTGATAGAATATCCATAATGTATTTGTTTTTTATAAATAATTTAATATAATGCTATGAAGGGTCGAGTAGTAAGTGAAGTACTAACAGAGAGGATATGTAGGCTGAGATTTATCCAAGAAAACCATTTATGAAAACTAATCCGGAGCAATTATTTAATTAAGAAGCAATTAGGGTGGAACCACGAGCCTCTCGTCCCTACTATTATAGTAGAACGAGAGGATTTTTTTATATTTTTTTAAGGAGGAAATATGATTAAGATTACATTCCCGGACAATTCTGTAAGAGAATTTGAACAAGGTGTATTGTTAAAAGATGTTGCATTAGGAATTTCAGAAGGTCTTATGAGAAATTCACTTGGTGCAGTAGTTAATGGTGAGATTAAAGGATTACAAGAACCTGTTGTTGAGGACTCAGAAGTTAGATTTGTTAACTTCGATGATGAAGAAGGCAAGGAGATATTTAGACATACTTCCGCACATATAATGGCACTTGCAGTTCAGAGACTTTTCCCCGGAACTAAGTTTGCTATTGGACCTGCGATAAAAGATGGTTTCTATTACGACTTTGACACTGAACACAGATTTTCACCTGAAGATTTAGAAAAAATCGAAGAAGAAATGCGTAAAATCATAAAAGAAAACCATGTATTGGAAAGATTCGAGATGAAAAGAGACGAAGCCCTGGAGTATTTCAAAAAAGAAGGGGAAGAGTTTAAAGTTGACTTAATAGAAAATCTTCCGGAAGATGAGACAATATCATTTTACAAGCTTGGAGAATTTACAGACCTATGTAGGGGTCCTCATCTGTATGACTTAAAGAAGATTAAAGCTGTTAAACTGCTAAACATCGCAGGAGCATACTGGAGAGGCGACGAAAATAATAAAATGCTGCAAAGGATTTACGGTACTTCTTTTGAAAAGAAGAAGCAGCTTGACGAGCATATAGAAAGACTTGAAGAGGCTAAGAAAAGAGATCATAGAAAGATTGGTAAAGAAATGGATCTTTTCAGCTTCCACGATGAAGGACCTGGTTTCCCATTCTTCCATCCAAAGGGAATGGTGTTAAGAAACACATTAATGGATTGGTGGAGAGATGTACTAGAGAAAAACGGATATGGGGAGATTATGACTCCAATAATCCTTAATGAAGACTTATGGCATAGATCAGGACACTGGGATCATTACCGTGAAAATATGTACTTCACTCAAATAGACAGTGAAGACTACGCTGTAAAGCCAATGAACTGTCCCGGTTCTACTATAGTTTATAACTCAAAACTACACTCATATAGGGACCTTCCTGTGAGACTTTCAGAGTTTGGTCTAGTACACCGACATGAACTTTCAGGAGCACTTCATGGACTTTTCAGAGTTAGATCATTCACTCAGGATGACGCTCATGTTTACTGTCTACCTGAACAAGTAAAAGATGAAGTTTTCAAAATGATCGACCTTGCAGATCTGCTTTACTCTACTTTTGGATTTAAGTATGAAGTTGAGCTATCTACAAGACCTGATGACTTTATGGGAGATCCTGAGTCATGGGATTTTGCAGAAGAAAGCTTAGAATCAGCACTTAAAGAAAGAGAACTTGAGTACAGGATTAATGAAGGCGATGGAGCCTTTTATGGCCCAAAAATAGACTTCCATCTAGAAGATGCCATAGGAAGAACTTGGCAATGCGGAACAATTCAGCTAGACTTCCAAATGCCTGAAAGATTTGACCTATACTATATAGATGAAAACAATGAAAAACAAAAACCTGTAATGCTTCACAGAGCACTTTTAGGATCACTTGAAAGATTTATTGGTAACCTAATCGAGCAATATGCAGGAAAGTTCCCGGTATGGATAGCACCTCTTCAGGTAAAAATACTTCCGATATCAGACAAGTTCAATGAAGCTGCGGAAGAGCTAAGACTAGAAATGCAAGAAGCAGGAATCAGAGCAGAAGTAGATGCAAGAGCAGAGAAAATCGGTTTTAAAATCAGAGCAGCTCAAATCGAAAAAGTCCCATATAGCATCATACTAGGAGAAAAAGAAATAGAATCAGGAAATGTCTCAGTAAGAAAAAGAGACATAGGAGACGAAGGCTCAGTGCCAAAAGCTGAGTTCATAAACAGAGTATTAGAAGAAATTAAAAACAAATCAAACTAAAAAGAAAGCCATATCCTAACGGATATGGCTTTTGTTTATAAAAATACAGGGGGTCAGGCTTGCGTATTTTAACATTTATTGTATATATCTGTATAATATGCATATGGTAATTCCATGAATGCTTAATATACAACAATTAGACTTGTTCATAATATTTATTATACATCAAATATTCGTAGAGAACAAATAACGTTGCATAAATATTACTGTATTATTCATCAATAAAAAAGGACCATCTATCATGGTCCTTTGCTTATTACTCTTCTATCTGTTCTATAAAAGCTTTTACTACAGCCGGTAAATCAACCGGAGTTCTTCCGGTGATAAGGTGGTCAGAGACAACTACTTCTTTATCAACCCAGTTTGCTCCCGCATTTTCTAAATCGTCTTTTATACTATAGAAAGAAGTTATATCTTTTCCTTTAATATCACAAGCACTTGCCATCATCCAAGCTCCATGACAGATTGCAGCGATTGGCTTTTTAGCCTTATCAAATTCTTCTACGAGTTTTACAGTTTGTTCGCATCTTCTCATAAAGTCAGGAGAAAATCCTCCAGGAATAAAGATTCCCGCATAGTCATGAACATTAACTTCTGCGGAGGATAGAGTGGATTTAAAAGAAACTCCGGACTTTGAACTATACTTTTCATCTCTGTTGCTCCCTACAAGCTCTACTTCATAGTCCTCTCTAAATCTGTGATAAGGATATATAAGCTCTTGTTCATCAAATAATGATTCGATCAAAATTATAATTTTTTTCATTCTCTACTCCTTCGATATAATTTTAAACATAAAAAAAGGTTCAAATTGAACCATATGGACATTTATTGTGGTTATGACAACTGAATCGGTTTATTTTTTGGATCTATATAAATTTTAATAATTTTAATCTCCTTAAACTTGAAATTTTTACTCGAAATTTTTTACTTTTAATTAAAGTACTCTTTTTTATTCATATTAATTATTATCTTCTATTCTCTTTATCAATATACTCATAAATTAACAATTTGAAAATTTAATAAATATATATAAAAAGGGTTAAACCCTTTTAAACTTTATCCGACTCAGTTGTCAAGGTCCACATAACACGATTTCTCGTGGTATATAATATATACCACCATTCGAGAATTTTAAACATAAAATTTACAATATATTTAATTATAATCTAAATTATTTATAATTAATACATTGTAAGAAGCTTAAATGTGTTAATTAGACAGTCTTTATCAAAAATGCACATCGAAGCGATACAATTAATTGAAACTTTGTTATAATAAGTTTTAATATTATCAGTATATGACATTGTATGAAACAAGCATGTCGTGTTATAATGATTATGAGGTAGATTAACGTTTGCCTAAGATATAGTCTATTAGTAAATACATGGAGAGGGGGGCTTAAATGCTAAAGTATTTATTGTTCTTTTTGGTTGGAGCCTTGGTTGGGCGTAGATTTAAATTACAAAATGGAAATCGGAAAAGGGTGCAATTGCTACAAACACTTTCAGTCCTTCTTATACTTTTTATTATGGGGATCAATCTAGGAAAAAACCAAGAGCTGATATCTAATTTAGGAAAGTTGGGCTTTAGATCTGCAGCTTTTGCAGTATCCAGCATACTCTTCAGTGTATTATTTGTTTTCCTCTATGAGAAATTAGTATACAACAAGAAACAGGAGGATATGTAGATGATAAGTATAATAATATCAATTTTATTAGGTATGCTTGTTGGAAGATTTTCAGGTTTACCTTTTACATATACCAGCGAAATTATTCAAGTTGGATTATTTATGCTACTTTTCTTGGTAGGTTTAGATATAGGTAGGAGTGACGACCTTCTAAGGATATTTAGGCGTATGGGAAAAGAAGCTGTTGTAGTTCCTGCATTAATAGTTTTAGGAAGTATTGTAGGAGGAGTTATTGTAGGTATTTTATTCGGCTATTCTTGGAATGAAGGAGCAGCTCTTGGCTCCGGAATGGGATGGTATTCTCTGTCGGGAGTCATAATCGAACCATACTCATCTGAACTTTCTGCTATTGCTTTTATGAGCAATATAGTTAGAGAAGTGATTGGTATTGCAATAGTTCCGATTATAGCACTCAAGGTTGGTTTTTTATCTTCTGTTTCCGTACCCGGAGCAGGAGCAATGGATACGGTATTACCAATCATATCGAAAGCTACTAATCAGAAAACTACAATAATCGCATTTTTTACAGGAACGATACTTTCATTTTTAATCCCGATACTCGTACAATTTTTTATAGCTCTTTAAAAACCACGGTTCAGTGGTTTTTTTATTTTTAGAAACAAGTAATTATAAAATGTTCTTTGTATAACTAAGTTTTATCAATCAAGGCTATCCATAAGTATATTTAATTGGATAATTGAGACATTATAAAATATAATCGTATATGAAGAAAATGTATAGGATGTGATAATAGTTGGAAAGAATAGCTATAATCGGAATGGGAACAAGCGGAATGGCTGTAGCTGCAGCTCATGCTAAAGAAACAAATGCTAACGATTTTAAGATTGATTGTTATGATAGTCAGCTTAGTTTCGGAAGGGGTTATCCTTATCGAGATGATTCAAATGAAATTATTTTAAATTTAAAGACAGGACGTATTAGCTATAATTATCAAGATAATGACGACCTTATTAACTGGCATAAAGAAAAAGGCTTACCCATTGAAGAGTATACTTCAAGACCGGTATTTGGTGAGTACACCAGAGATAGATTAAAAGATACTTTAGATGAAATAAATGCAAATGTAATCCACGAAAAGATTACCTCTGTACAATATTTACCGGAAACTAATACTTGGGAACTTACCACAGAATCCGGTGTGAAAAATGAGTATGACAGAGTTCATCTATGCTGTGGCGAGTTAGGACAAAAAGATATTTATAAACTCAAGGGAAATCCCGGATATATTAATGAAGTGTATCCTATTGATAAAACACTATCCGAGATAGATTCTGATCAGTCTGTATGTGTGATAGGCTCAGGGTTAACGGCTGTTGACGTAACAACTTATCTACTAAATGTTAGAAATGTCCAAAATATATGTATGTTCTCAAGGACGAATGTAGTTCCAACAGTTAGAGTTGCACCGGTTGATATAAAAATAGAACATATTTCATTGGATATAGTCGAAGACATTATAAAAGATGGAAATGGAATAATAACTTTTGAGCAATTCGACGAACTATTTGAGAAAGAACTGGAAAACCAAAAGATAAACTATCCTGAATTTATTTCAAAACATATGCGGGGCGGAGTGGAAGGCCTAAAAGTGAACATTGATGAACCTGAGGATTTAGCTGTTGTTCAAGCATTATTACCTCCACTAAACATGGTCTTTAACAGAGTCTGGGATTCGATGCCGGATACAGATAGAGTTAAGTTTAGAAAGAAATATCATCCTTTCATGTGTTTAAATAGAAGTCCTCTACCTCAACCTTCTGCAGAGATTCTGATTGAAGCTGCTGAAAGTGGTAGATTTAAGTTCATCGAGGGTGTTAATGATATTGAGTATGGTTGTGGAGTATTCGATATTATTAAAGTTAATCCTGATGGAAGCGATGATGTATTGGCTCAATCAGATATTGTTATTAATGCAACCGGTCTTGACATGTATATGACTGATATTAAAGAAATAAATCCACTCTTAACACAGATGATTAACAAAAGATATATTGTCGTGGATAAATATGGAGGATTAACTCTTAGACCGGAAGATTTAACATCCATATCTCCCAGATATGGAACTATGGACAATCTTCACATTCATGGAGTACTGGCTTCAGGCGTCCAGTATAGAAATAACTCCACTATGATGATACAGACTATGGCCCACAAACTAATAAAAGACCTTTATAAATAAGCGTACCTCCTATTATGTTGCCCTTGATACTTCCTCATCAAGCTCTCCTTTTCCAGCCTAATCAGGGGCGACATTGTTTTATATAATAAAAACAATCTCCAATTTATTTTATTGTCAATCATGAATATCTTTTGCCTCTCCTTAGAAAATAGACCATGATTGACGAAAAAGGTCAGCTTTCGCTGACCTTTTTTTAAAGTAAATGTATCCCTGAATTTTCGCAAGCTCTCATCATTGGCTCCGGCCATATGCTGGCTTGGACTTCTCCAATATGTGCTTTTTGCATAAATAGCATACACATTCTCGACTGACCAATACCACCGCCTATAGTGAGGGGTAATTTACCATCAGCTAACATTGAGTGATATTCTAATTCGAGTCTTTGCATTTCGTTTTTTTCTTTTAATTGTTTTATTAAAGAGCTGGGATCTACTCTAATTCCCATAGAACTCATCTCTAACCCTGAATCGAGTATTGGGTTATACAGTATAATATCTCCATTTAACTCCCAATCATCATAGTCGGGAGCTCTTCCGTCATGGGGCTCACCATTACTTAGCTTACCACCAATCTGAGAAACGAAAATTGCACCTTTTTCTTTAACAAAAGCATTTTCTCTATCTTCAGCATCCAAATCCGGATATAAATCGTATAGTTCTTGAGCTGTTATCATTGTAATCTCATCCGGCAAAAAATGCTCGTATTGCGGATAGTGATATGTTATAAAATCATCTGTTTGAACGAATACAGAGTAAATTTTTCTTACGACTTCATACAGATAATCAAGGGTTCTCATATCCTTAGTTATAACTTTTTCCCAGTCCCATTGGTCAACGTAGTAAGAGTGAGTATTGTCGCAAATTTCATCACGTCTAATCGCGTTCATATCGGCATATAGGCCTGTGTTTGGCTCAAAGTCATACTTTAATAGTGCTAGCCTCTTCCATTTAGCCAATGATTGTACTATTTCAAGATCAGAATCATGATCTTCCAAAGTATTAAAAGATACAGGTCTTTCAATACCGCTAAGATTATCGTTCAAACCCGATGATTTTTTTACAAAAAGTGGTGCAGAAACCCTACTAAGGTTAAGTGCATAGGCCAAACTATTTTGAAAAAAGTCCTTGATTTCTTTGATAGCTTTTTGTGTTTTTACGACATCAAGACTGCTTTTATATCCATCGGGAATAATTAAGTTTTGCATATTAACTCCTTTCTTGGTAAAAGCTGATCTTATGTATTCTAAAATAAATATATAATTACAAAATAAATTCATCAAATATGCTGTGCTGTTTTTACATATTCTGAATCAGCTTTTAGACCGTAGCTTAATTATACACAACTTATCTAATAAAAGTAAAGTGCTATTATGATGAATTAATCTTTCATTTATTGTATAATGATTCTAAAGAAGAGAAAGGGGAGAATATGTATTACTATATTTTTAAAACATCTATAGGGAATCTCTTGATAGAAGAGACAGATGATAGAATTACAAAAGTTACGACCAGCACAAAAATTACTGGTTCAGATTATATAAATAAGAAAACCAAATTGATAGCTAATTGTGCTAAGCAGATTGATGAGTATCTAGATGGGAAAAGAACGGTGTTTGATATACCTATTCATTTAAAGGGCACTGAGTTTCAAAAGAAGGTATGGAACGCGCTTTTAAAAATTCCTTACGGTAGAACTCTGTCTTATAGTGATATTGCTACTTGTATAGGTTCCGAAAAAGCTGTACGTGCAGTTGGAGGAGCGAATAACAAAAATCCAATAATGATAATAGTTCCCTGTCACAGAGTAATTGGAAAAGATGGAAGTCTAGTTGGCTACGGAGGCGGTACCAAGATGAAAGAGAAATTATTAGAACTTGAAGCAAAGAATGAGTGATGAATATGAATATTAATTGGCTAATACTAATGCCTGGAGCATTTATAGCGGCTTTTGTCGATGCGATTGCAGGTGGTGGGGGAATCATAAGTATACCTGCTTTTATACTTTCAGGGTTCCCAATGCACTATGCTCTTGGAACAAATAAATTTGGAATGAGCACAGGAACCCTTATTAGCACTTGGAGATTTTACAAGGACGGAAAAGTCAACTTTGATTTTTTGAAGTACTTAATTCCTTGTTCATTAATTGGATCTGTACTTGGAGTTCTGCTGGTTTTAAGGCTTGATGCTGAGTTTTTAAAACCTCTTATCATGGTATTATTGATCGTAGTCGGAGTATATTCGTTTTTCTCAAAGTCAGTTGGACTTGTTAATGAGTATATACCGATCAGTGGATTAAGGCTTATAAAGGCTATGTTGTTTGCTCTTATGTTAGGGTTTTATGATGGGTTTTTTGGTCCTGGAACGGGTTCTTTTATAATCTTTGGATTGGTTAGATTATTTAAATTTGATTACGTCAGTGCAAGTGGAAACTCAAAAGTACTCAATCTTACTAGTAATCTCGCAGCTCTTGTCACATTTGCTGTCAATGGAAAGATTATCTATCTCTGGGCTATTCCAACTGCCTTAATCATGATGCTGGGAGGATATATAGGTTCAGGTATAGCAATAAAGGGTGGAGCGAAATTTGTAAAACCTGTATTTATAAGTATGGCACTTATAGCTGCAATAAAAATGCTGATTGAGAGTATATAAGCTCCAATCAGCATTTAAAATTTACTATATATCTTTATTAACTTTTAATTTTGCTGTCATATGAGGAAACATTTCATTTGGCGTAAAGACATCAGTAACTTTTCCCTTAAGAGTTTTCATTAAATCCTTTTTTGTATTATTGATTAAAACCGGATTTTCAGAATACATTATGTCTCCGGAACATTCGTCCCCTCTTTTTCCAAAATAAGCAATCCTTATGAACTTATCACATAAGAGTGTATTTATATTGTTATCGTTTAATATGGTTTCTCCTTCATATATATGGAACCTAACATCTTCATTTCCTTCTATTGCAAAGAAAAGATCTTCAGCTAGATTTATAATGTCTTGAGGAGTAATCTCGCCATATCTTTCATATAGACATTCATTCTTAAACATCGATATGTCGAATATGGTATCGTTATTTAAATAGAAATCTATATGTTTTTCTCTAAGTAGTGTTCTGAAAGTATTTCTTATTGCAAAAAGTAAATCGTCTTTAATTTTTGTTGCAACATTTGCACCAGCAGCAGATGACATCAAAGTAAGTAGTAAGTAAAAATCTTTACCGGAAAATATAAAATTATCAGAATCTAGTAGGTTACCTACATAATCCATAGTCTGAGTTATTGAGGTAGTGTTAATATTACCTGCATTTTCAGAAGCTTGTATTAGTGATTCTATAAATGGCTCATATTCATTAATGAGATCAGGGTTGTCGATTAGATAAAACAAATCCTTATCACCAAGCTTCATTCTAAATAGGAAGTAGCAACCTTGGGTATATACAAACTGCGTTGTATACTCCAAATCGCTGTATCTTAATTTAATATTTGAATCTGCATTAAGTTTTCTAAGTACATTTGCTATTACAGTCATATCTACTAAACTTTCCATGGTAGATACTTCAAAAGGAATGAAATAGTTTAATTCTACCTGTTTTGCTCTAAAGAGCATACAATGTGATTCGTCATGTGAAGCTATAACTTTAGTAAGCATATCAGTCGGCATGGTAGAATAAATTTGCAATACTTTTTTAGTGTGGACCATAAATTTACAGTGAGAATGAAGTGTTTTTAGAACTACTTC
>JAEZWM010000069.1 GCA_023443025.1 Bacillota bacterium | reverse complement strand
ACTATATGATTTGTCATCTGGTCTACTTCTGACAGATTATGGGAGGATAGCAGTATGGTCTTTCCCTCTTCTGCAAAGTCCAAAAGTATCTTTCGAACCTTAATAATTGTACTGGGATCCAGCCCGTTGAATGGTTCATCCAGTACCAGCAGCTTTGGGTCATTTAATATCGACATCGTGAATAGTAGCTGCTGTTTCATTCCCATCGAGTATTCCGAAACTTTTTTATTTAGAAAGTGTGTAATATTTAAGTAGTTTTCCGCCTTTTCAATCTCGACTCCTCCAAGTTTATGTGTGTCTGCTACGTATTTTAAGTGATCGTATCCTGTTAGATAGTCATACAGTACGCTATTGTCAATTAGATATGAGTAATCATAAAAGATTGTAACATCTCTATTTGACTTTCCAAATACACGAACCGTCCCTGCATCCGGAGCAATTATATTTGCAGCTATATTCATAAGCGTTGTTTTTCCCGAACCATTCGGTCCGACTAATGCGACGATGCCGGGTTTATCGAGAATTAAATCAACATTATCTAAAACTACATGAGAACCGTATGCTTTTTTAATATTTTTCATTTCCAATACATTCATATAAACCCTACTTTCTTCTATAAACATATTTGTAAATATAAACTCCTAGTGTCAATGATATAAATGATGCTATTCCCAACACTAGTATTATGCCGATAGGTTTAAACAAAATTTGATTGTATACCATGCTCGCTTCCCCTGAAGCCGCATGCTTCGGATTCATCCACATGAATGGGATTGATGCAATACTTACTTTAATAACCAACTCAGATACAATAAATCCTATGGCAAATACGAGTATACTTATGGTGCTGATCAACCATTTTCCTAGCTTTGTAAATGAAACAATACCTGATACTGTGAGTATTAGCAATGATCCTGCGATTATCATTAGAATCATTTCAAAGTTTTCATTCAGTATATTTCTAAAACTAAAACCGACTTGTTTTCTTAGGTTTTCATCAACCCTTTTACCTTGGTTTGCCGATAGATAAACGGATGGGATACCTTCCATCTCAGCATCTTTTTCTTTTTCATCGACATTATGATACTGAACTACAGGATAATCAGCTTCAACAGTATTTCCCAATACATCTAGACTAACAGCACTTATACTAAGTGCCAGCATAAATGTAATCACAACCATAACTATTTTTGCCATCATCTTCGAAGTATAAATCTTAAGTGAACTGACCGGCTGAATGTTCATGAGATCTATGGATTTTGTTTTAGAGTATTCCTCTGATACACCGGTTGAAAGTACAAACAGTAGAAGCATTATAGCGATAGGTATAATGTCTTTAAATCCTCTATTTATAATGAAATTTACACTATTATGATAAGGCTTTTCCCATTTTTGAGCCATTATAAGCTCTGTAAATGTTCTTGACTTATCAAAAGGTGTAAACATAGCTTCAGGGTGAATGCTTAGTGCCGGTGTCTTTCCTCTTTTTTCTATCTCATCCAGAAGTTTTGTTTTTATAGTAGCACTTTGAGGTGTATAACCGAAACCCTCATAAGCAAAGTTCGAGCCGCCGGTTGCATTTTTAAGTTCATATCTATAAAAGTCAACTAATGCAGTATCATCTCCGTTATCTAATCTATCTATAATCTCACGAATTGCTTTATAATTTGCTTGATGGACACTTTTTGACGGTCCTTGATTTCCTTCTACGAGCATTTCTTCAATCTTTAAATCCAAATCTAAAGTCTCCAGATTGCTTTCTTTAATCTTTTTATATTCAAAGCTACTATAAACGCTTGAAACTACAACTATAAGTATGGATAAGAGACATGCTATAATAACAGTCCTTTTTTTAAATAACTTCAATAACTCAAACAAAAAATTAGTAAGTATAGGATTATATTTCTTTTTCTTCTCCAACTTTTTGTATATATCGGTCCTTGGGCTTCGAATTGAAAGTCTTTGCACTGCAGAGCTTTGTGATAGTACATTTGCCAAAAGCATAACTACTGCCGCATATACCAATCCGATTATTACCATTAGTATAATAGGCGTTCTATATTCTTTTGCCATATTAAATATATTGGAATAAACAAAAGGGTTTATAGAATTTATCCACTTTTGGATATTTCCTGTAATCGTCTGCTTTTGGAAAAAAGATTGACTAATTCCATTTACCAGTATGAAAAACGGAAGTAAAAATACAGAAAGTACAGTACTGTCTTTAAAAAACATAATTCCAAGTAAAACAAAAGAGTTTAAAAGAGCGATTAAAGGGATTGCTAAAATTATCTGTCTAAACAGATGAACACCGGTAGTTGATAGTTCCGGTGAGGAGTTAAAGTCGAAAATACTATCAATCTCCGGATAATTAAAACTGCCCGTGCTCTTACTTATAATGGTCGCTAATATAAAAGATATTAAAAGTACCATAAGATATATAAATATAATGTAGATAGTAGATACTATAACCTTAGATAGATTCCTTTTCCATCTCTTTACAGGCAGTGTGTTCCTTAAATGTTCACTACTAGTGCCGGAGTCTCCAATGATAAAAGCACCTAAAAGAATTGTTATAAAAACAAGAGGGACTCCATTTAGTCTCCTTGACACTATTTCAGTAAACTTTGCTCCGTTCAAAGAAAAATCATTATCTTCATAGGGGAGATTGAGGTCGCTAATTTTATTAATCCATTTAGCGTTTTGCTTGTCTTCTAAGGTGTTTAAAAGTAACGCAGGTCTACCACGACTGCTGTATTCTTCATAAGTATCATAAAAAGCACTCATATTTTGAGCTAATTCTTCTCTCGTTCCCGTTTCAAGCGTTAGCACCACTTGGTTTACAGTTTCATGCAACTTTTTATTCATCATCAAGTACTCATCGATCTCTTCTCTTGACATGCCTTTTTCCGTTAAAATTACGGTAACTGCTTGAACTTCCTCATTTAAACTATTATTGTAGTTTCCATACTCTTCAAGCAGCCGGTAATAAGTCACATGCTGATTAAGAACATTATATATATAGTTTATACCTGCAAAGAGTAAAGCGATAATCATGCCTAAGATAAGAAGTTTTGATTTAATGAGGTTTTTCCATTCAAATTTTAATTCTGACATAATACCACCTTTATTATAAAACTGATATAGAACAGCAGATAAAATCTACTGTTCT
>JAEZWM010000033.1 GCA_023443025.1 Bacillota bacterium | reverse complement strand
GCCAATCGAGAAAAAGCATCTCTCTTGGGAAACATCGGCGCAAGACCTACCGCCACTCACTATCGTTCGTGGGGTTAGGGCTATGAGTTGGTCCAACTGAACGAGAACTTTAAATAATTAAATACATGATTTTAGAACTACATAAATTATCTTATCACGGCCTGGTAGTTCAGTTGGTTAGAATGCCAGCCTGTCACGCTGGAGGTCGAGGGTTCGAGTCCCTTCCAGGTCGCCAATTTTTTATTATTTTTAATTTATGTTATTATAAGTAAAATACATATGCGGAAGGGGCAAATTTAGAGGTTAGAGGTCAGAAGAGAGAAGTTAGATTAGATAAGTAGTTGCAAAAGTAATTCATAAGACATGATTTAATTTTATAAAAAGATTATATAACATATGCGGAAGTGGCTCAGTGGTAGAGCATCGCCTTGCCAAGGCGAGGGTCGCGAGTTCGAATCTCGTCTTCCGCTCCATAAAACTCAGAGAAATCTGAGTTTCTTTTAAATATATGTGCCACTAGCTTAGCTGGATAAAGCATTCGGCTACGAACCGAAAGACCGGGAGTTCGAATCTCTCGTGGCACGCCAATAAGACCTGCAAGGGTCTTTTTGTTTTGAAAAGTATAATAAAAATGTTTAGACTTATTTTTTTAGGGAATATATAACTATGTAGTGATATATTTTTATTCACATGCAACTAGTTAGTGATAGTTTAGGAGAAATTATGAATAAGAGCTATGGAAAAGAGAGTGATTTAAATTTAAGACTGTGGATTTTGAGTAATAGATTTAATATCAATATTCATAGACAGTTACTCACAGTCTTTAAAAAGCATGGTCTTTCTGCATCACAGTTTGCTGTTCTTGAAGTGTTGTATCATAAAGGGGATTTGACAGTTGGTGAGATAATTGAAAAAATACTGATTACAGGAGGAAATATTACTGTTGTAATTAAAAATCTTGAACAAAAAGAACTTTTAACTATCAAACAAGACCTCAATGATGGCAGAAAAAAATTGATATCTATTACTAAAGAAGGAGAAAAATTATTAGAGCAAGCATTTAAAGAACATTTGGAACTTTTGAATAGTCTATTGGAGGGATACAGTAGGGAAGAAAAAGAACAATTAATACTTTTAATAAAAAAGATGGATAAATAGGAGGGCATATGGCATCGATAAAAATGGTAGTAAATGGTATTCCTGCAAGAGATGGAGCAGGAGTTAATTTAGTTAGGGTTCTTGGAAAAAGCACTGTTGTTGATTTTGATCCTTTTTTAATGCTTGATTCATTTGATAGCACTGATCCGGATGATTATATAAGGGGATTTCCAATGCATCCTCATAGAGGAATAGAAACCCTAACCTATCTAGTCAAAGGTGAGATTGAACATGAAGATAGCTTGGGAAATAAAGGTGTAATTATGGATGGTTCTGCTCAATGGATGACTGCCGGTTCTGGTATTTTGCACCAGGAAATGCCACAAGAGGCAGATAGAATGTTAGGCATTCAATTATGGATAAATCTACCAAGCGCTGAAAAAATGACGTATCCAAAGTATTTTGATATATCCGAATCGGATATAGCAAAAAAAGATTTTGATTTTGGTACATTACGAGTGATTTCTGGTGAGATAAATGGAATCAGTGGTGTAAAACCAAATCACTTAGCAGTAGATTTTTTTGATTTTGAAATATTTGAAAATAAAGTTATAGAGATTCCAAAAAATGAAGATAAGAATGCTTTTATTTTTCTACTTGAAGGTGATGTAGAAATTGATGGAGAAAAATATGTTGAAAAATCGGCCTTACTTCTTTCAGATATTGAAAAAGTAGAGATAAAAGCGATAGACAATGCAAGATTATTGTTTATACAGGGTCCAAAAGTCAAAGAACCTATAGCATGGGGTGGACCAATAGTTATGAATACACAAAAAGAACTACAGCAAGCATATTTAGATTTAAGGGAAGATACCTTTATAAAACATGAAATATAAATAGTATACTAGGAGGAAATATGAAAAAATTAAATTTATTAGTCCTATATTACAGTCAAACAGACACAATTTTACAATGGTAAATTGGGCAGTTGAAGAAGCTGAGAATCTTGGAGCAGATGTAAGATTAAGGAAAGTTAAAGAATTAGCAGATAAAGCAAATATGAATCCTGCATGGGAAAAGTATCTTAATGACTCTAAGGACATACAAGAAGCAGCTAGTGAAGATTTGGAATGGGCTGATGCAATATTAATATCAACACCTACTAGGTTTGGTGTGGTCCCGGCTCAGATGAAACTATTCATTGATTCACAAGGCGGATTATGGGCAGAAGGAAAGCTAGTAAATAAAGTTGTATCTGCAATGACTTCAGCTCAAAACAACAATGGTGGTCAAGAAATGACTTTAATGTCAATTTATGCAAGTATGATGCACTGGGGTGCTATTATAGTTCCGGCAGGTTACACAGACTCCAGCATATTTAAAGCAGGTGGTAATCCATATGGTACGAGCGGTACAGCTACGGACGATGGGTTTGCAAATGATTTGGAAGATGCAGTAAAACATCAAACAAAAAGATTGATAGAAGTAGCGGCAAAATTTAAAGAATAAAAAAATCGCCCAAGATTAGACTTGGGCGAAATTTTTATATAAATTATTAAATTGAACTCATACTTCTTGGGGTATATTGATTAGGACATATACTTTGGAGAGGAGTTTTTATGATTAGAGATAAAAACAATAAAGATTTTGATACAGATAAGCATATAAAGAATATTGAAAAGACCAGCAAGAGAATCGTTGCAGAGAGCCTATCGACTCAACCGGGAATAGAAAGTGAAATGAAAATTAAACCTCTATTTGACGATGATTATCCAGGTGCAGATAGACTGAAAAATAAAGTAGCATTAATTACAGGAGGAGACAGTGGTATAGGAAGGGCGGTAGCAATTGCATTTGCTAAGGAAGGAGCAAAAGTAGCCATTGTATATTTATCAGAAGATGAGGATGCTGAATATACAAAACAGATTATAGAAAGTTATAACTCTGAAGCAATATTAATAAAAGGGAATATACAAGACTTTAGCTTTTGTAATAAAGCGGTAGAAAAAACAATAAAAAAATTTGGTAGATTGGATATTTTAATTAATAATGCTGCTGAACAGCATCCCAAAAGAAATATATTGGAAATTAGTAAGGAGCAGCTAGAAAACACTTTTAAAACAAATATATATGGTATGTTTTATATGACTCAAGCTGCAATTCCATATCTAAGAGAATATTCTTCTATTATTAATACTTCATCAATAACTGCATATGAAGGGAATTCGGGTTTAATAGACTATTCTTCTACCAAAGGCGCTGTAACTGCCTTTACAAGATCTCTAGCAGAGAATCTAGCAGAAAAAAAGATTAGAGTGAATCAAGTAGCACCGGGACCAATATGGACACCACTTATACCTTCAACATTTGATCCCAATCATGTTGAATCATTTGGTAACAGTACTGCAATGGGTCGTGCCGGTCAGCCAATAGAATTGGTAGAAGCTTTCATCTTTTTTGCTTGGGCAAGAGCATCCAGTTATGTTACAGGTCAAACAATTCATGTAAATGGTGGACGATTTATATCTAGTTAATATCAGGAGGGAAAAATGCCTTGGAATGAAAAGAACTACCCTAATTCTTGGAAAAATCTTGATGCAATTACAAGAAGAAAGGCTATAGACATTGCCAATGCCATGATTGCGGACGGATATGACGATGAAAAAGCAATACCGATTGCAACAGCTAAAGCTAAAGAATGGGCTCAAGACGCAAATAAATCTGATAAGTCAGATTTGAAAAGAAAAGATATTACTAAACATAAAGGGGATGGCAGTGGGGCTAAATATCAAGATGCTGATGTTGAAGTAATTTATAGACCTGAAGATAAAAAATGGGAAGTAAAATCAAAAGGAGCAGAAAAGGCGGACTCTTTACATGATACAAAGGTAGATGCTGAGAAAAGAGCAAAAAGCATTGCTCAGTACAGGAAGGGGAAAGTAATATCCCACGAAAAAAATAATAATAAGAGCTCATAGAATTATGAGCTCTTATTATTTTGTAGAATATTAATAATGGATTAAAGCATTTCAATAAATGCAGCCATCCTGGTATTTAGTTGTCCAATATCCGATTGAGAATAGTCTGTCTCTACACTCATATAAGGAGTATTATTTTGGTCGTCACATAGTCTTTTTATCATTAAGGATTCTACCTGGAAAGGCTGACAAGCTTGAAGGTGCATGTCAATTACTCCATCTACTTTGAATTCACTTATCATACGAGTAAGTAGTTCACGTCTATTGGGATTTGGAGTGATGCAAGCACAGCCAATGTTTAAATACTTTTCAGCTATTGCATCATAGAGATCTTGTCCTTCTTTTATGTCAACATTTTTATCTATGGCTTTGGCTCCGCCACAGTTTTCAAAAGCTACTACAACACCTCCATTGTTTTCGACAGCCTCTATTACTTTTTCTGTTGCTGCACCGATGGGACATCCGGTAATAAGTATTCTTGGTTTTCCTGTTATATGTTTGTGTTCTGAAAGAACTTTTTCTTTTAATTCTTTAATATCTCCAGGGATTGTACTCTTATCGAAGTGGAACTGGATTCCATTAAGTACATGCCATAAATCAAGTCCCATAATTGGTAACTCGTCATCTTTCATTATGCTATAGAAATCTTTAACAGCAGCTCTTTCTGCATTTTTTATCTTAATTCCTTCTAGTAGTCGTTCATCAGTTATTTCTACACCGAAATTTTCTTCTAATACGTCTTTTAGTTTTAGTATCTCAGACTTCCAAAGCTTGATACTTTCTTCAGTGTTTTTATTTGGTAATTCCATAACATGTACGTTAAATGTTTCGCCTAAATACTCATACATTTTCTTTTTACCATCACAGGTAGTTTCACCAACTATAAGATCAGAAAAATAGAAAAATGGGCATTTATCGGTTATCGCAAAGCCATAGCTTGACTTTATAAGTGGACATAGGTTTTTTGGCAAATCTCTTTCTGCAACAGGGATAGTCTCATCACTAGTTGAACAAAGTGAAACTGCGGTTGCTCCTATTGCAACTGCTAATTCTTGAGGGAAGAAAGTACAAAATACTCCTACAACAGGAATATTTTTTTCTTTTACTTCTTTAACAGTAAAAAAAGCATTTTGCCTACTTTCAGCGAAATCATCAAAAATTTCAGGTAAATCCTTTTTAATATTAATCATAATATACCTCTTTTCTTAAATTTTTCTAATCCTATTATTGATGCTCCTATTGCTCCGGCGAATTGTCCTATTGGTTTTGCTAGTACTTCTTTACCAATTTTGGCAGATAAAGCTTCTACAAAATTAGGGTTACATGCCAAACCGCCTGTTAATGCAATGTTGTTCTCAATGCCTAGTCTTTCAGCTAGTTGAACAACTTTTTGGACTACAGAATCCACAATTCCTGCTGCAATATCCTCACGCTTTTCACCGGTGCCCATAAGACTTATAATTTCAGATTCGGCGAAGACTGTACACATGGAACTTATTTTTAATATTTCACCTTTTAAAGCTGCACTAAAAAGTTCATCAAGAGTAATACCTAATCTATTAGCCATGATTTCTAAAAACCTTCCTGTACCTGCTGAGCATTTATCATTCATAATAAAATCATTAACATATCCGCCTCTAATAGAAATGACCTTAGTATCTTGACCACCAACATCTATAACAGTTAGATCATCTATTCCATAAATAACGACAGCACCTTTTGCATGGCAAGTGATTTCTGTTATGCTTATATCTGAGTATGGTACACTTACTCTACCATAACCTGTAGAAATGACCTTCACATTGTCATCAATAGTAATTCTATAGTCATCATTTAGAACATTTTGAATTTTCAATGCTGTTTCCTTGCTATTCCATCCTGACGGCAATACAAACTCTAATGAATCATCACCCCTGACGGCAACCTTACTAGCTGTCGATCCAATATCAATGCCAATAAAATTCATTCTCATCCCTCCAAATGGTATTATAGCATAGATAGTGAATATAACATTGCTTCTTTTATTCGTTTATTTAATGAATTGATTAACATTTCTTATAATAGAAAAAGCTGTGAGGTTTAAGACTCACAGCTATGGATTTATTTTATTAATGGTTTTTTTCCTAGAGTTTTTGGAATTCCAAGCCTCAAGTTAACCATGTCATCATACATAGGTCTTGTTCCTTGGTTTACACCTACATTACCTTGAAGAGAAAGATATATAAATATATCTGTTTCATCCCATTCATAAACAGGTTTCATTAATCTACACATTTCTTTGGATGCAATTACTAATGATTCATCATAACTCTTACCTGTAGCGTTTACATACCAAGCATCTTCAGTTTCGGTAACTGGCCAGTTTAACTCAAATCTTTTTATTAAATCTATTTTTACTATTACCTCACCACAAATCTCTATTCCGGTTCCGCAGATTTCTCCATCACCCATAGTAGCATGAAGATCTCCTAGTTGGAACAATGCCCCCGGAACCCTGACTGGGAGATATACTCTTGAAGCTTTCTTAATTAATCTACTATCAATATTTCCACCATGATCACCTGCATAACCACAAGCTACACTATCCTCGGCAGGAGCAGTACCGATAACTCCTACCATAGGGCTTATAGGCCACATAATATCGTTATACTTAGCATATCCGTTTTCAATGTCTATTACCTTGGTTCTTACTTCGCTAATGTCATGAAGAGGACCAGAATTAGGTATAGAACAAGCAAATCCTCGTGAACCAACACTAATATCAAGTATATCTACAACGAGTACATCACCGATTTCCGCATTCTCAACATATACAGGTCCGGCAGCCGGATTAGCTTTACTTAAATCAAGTTCGTGGACTAATTGGTCTTCTGAATCAATTTGTCCCCCAAAGCAGTCCATGGTTATAAACTTTAGAATTTCACCTGCTGTTACATTTGCTAATGGTTCATTGTCTTTAGAAAATGTATAAACAGATTTGTCAATTACTTTCATCAAATCAAGCCTCCTATAATATTTCAATTAGTAATAATATACCATATAAACTAATTAACTCAAAATTATCAAGATTTTGAATGATTATTTAAAAATCTAGTTTCATTATAAGTATCTTATGCAAATAAAAAAAGACTGCGGAAATTTAAATCTGCAGTCTTTTTTGTATGCTTAAAATATGCTTAAAATATGCTATGACTCCATAAAAACATGTAAAGTTATGAGTGGTTGCGTGCATTCACATAATAAAGAATGGCGTAATATACACTTTTGACTAGATATGTGAACTTATAAATATTATGGTGGAGGCGGTGAGATTTGAACTCACGTCCGAAAACACTTCCTTGGAAGCTTCTCCGAGTGCATTCAGTTTTTTAAAATTCCCCTTAATAAGCTCCAACTGAAAGGATCTTATCTTGGGTAGCTTCATTAGTTCCGTCTATGGCTCAAAGCTTTACCATATGCGGTTCCCCGCTAAAGTTGAGACCAGATACAGGTCGCGGGACTCCCGTATGTGATCATTAAGCTGCTCTTAGGCAGCTAGTGCAAAATTATTATCTGCGTTTAAAATTTAGTTGTCACTTTTAACGATGATTGACGACATCGACTCGCTACTTCCAGCTCCATATCCTCGTCGAAACCAGGTTCGCCCCCATGCTTATATAATACCTTAAAACCTCTATTTTGTCAATTTTAGTGACATGAACTATTCTTGTTTTGAATAGCGATAATTTATAATAAAGCCTTAACATACGATATTAAATTGATATATGATTGGTTAATTTTGGGTATATATTATATAATCATAGTATAGATGATGTTTTTAGAATAGATAAGTAGCAATTCTAACAATTTTATAAGACTTTACGCAAATTTTATATTTGTATAATATACTAATTTGTAAATAAGGAGGAATTTATGGTTAAAGAAGATCTTAAATTTTATTATTCAGATGATTTATCACTTTATGCACATATTTTTCATGAAGGTACGAATGATAAATCGTATGAATTTTTAGGTGCACATTTTTTGAAAAACAAAAAAGGAAAGGATGTTGTTAGATTTGCTGTATGGGCACCGAATGCAAAATTTGTAAATCTAATAGGTGACTTTAACGAATGGAATGAATTTAGTCTTCCAATGAAAAGAATTGATAATAGTGGTATTTGGGAGATTACCGTAGAGGGTGTTAAGAACTTCGATGCTTATAAATATAGGATAGTTTCTCCTAACGATGAAATTAGATATAAAGCTGATCCATATGCTTTTCATGCAGAAGAAAGACCTAAATCAGCATCAAAGGTATATGATATTAAAGGATATGAATGGAATGATTTAAAATGGAGAAATAGGATGAAAAAGATCGATCTTTATAATTCTCCAATGTCCATTTATGAAGTCAATCTTTCTTCGTGGAAAAAACATCTAAATAATGCAAATTACTCTTACATAGAATTAGCTGATAATCTAGTTAAATATGTTAAGAGCATGAACTACACTCATGTTGAATTAATGCCTATTACCGAGTATCCTTATGATGGTTCATGGGGTTATCAAGCACTTGGATATTTTGCACCAACTTCGAGATTTGGGACACCGAAAGATTTTATGTATCTAGTTGATCAATTTCATCAAAACGGTATTGGTGTGATAATAGATTGGGTTCCTGTACATTTTTGTAAAGATGATCATGGTCTTGCTAGATTTGACGGTACAAACTGCTTTGAGAGTGTAGATCAAATAAAAGCTGAAAATGTTTCTTGGGGAACACTTAACTTTGATTATACTAAGAACGAAGTCGTTAATTTTTTAATATCATCCGCACTTTTTTGGCATGATTATTATCATATAGATGGTATAAGAGTTGATGCAGTTGCATATATGCTATACACTGATTTTTCAAATCCAAAACTAAAAAACCCTGATGGAAGTAATATTAATCATTCTTCTGTAGAATTTATTAAAAAGTTAAATAAAAAAGTATATGAATATTATCCAGATACTATGATGATCGCAGAGGAATCAACAGCATATCCACATATTACAATGCCTATAGACAAAGGTGGTCTAGGGTTTAGTTTTAAGTGGAATATGGGCTGGATGAACGACATCATTAAGTATATGAATATGGATCCAATTTTTAGAAAAGATCATCATACTGCGCTTACTTTTACGATGACTTATGCATTTTCTGAAAATTATATACTCCCGTTTAGTCATGATGAAGTTGTACATGCAAAGGGCTCGATGTTAAACAAAATGTTTGGAGATTATAACAATAGATTCAAACAATTACGACTACTCTATACTTATATGTATACTCATCCGGGAAGAAAGTTAATGTTTATGGGCAATGAGTTTGCACAGTACGATGAATGGGATGAGTGGAGTGAACTTAGTTGGGAGCTTCTAGAATTTGAGTCCCATGCTAAGATGCAAGATTTTGTAAAGGATTTGAATAGCTTATATAAAAAAGAAAAAGCGTTATATGAAATTGAAGGTAGTATCGACGGATTTAACTGGATAGAGCATGAAAATGCAAAAGAATCTGTTATAGCATATGAGAGAATTGATAAAAAAGGTAATAAAGTTATTTGTGTATTTAACTTCACTCCGGTAGCCAGAAATGCATATCCAATAGGTGTAGATAAGAGTGGAAATTATACCATACTTATAAACTCTGATCACAATAGATATGGTGGAGATACTAAAAGAAATAAATATTTTAGAAGTATAGATGAACCTATTCATGGTAAGGATTACAGAATAAATGTTGATATACCAGCTTATGGAGGTTTTGTAATCAAGAAAAAGATAAAATAGATTTACGAAAGGAGTTGAGGGTATGAGAAACAAAAATAAAGTCGTTGCAATGCTACTCGCTGGAGGTCAAGGTTCCAGACTAAAGGCTATGACGAAAGATATTGCCAAACCTGCCGTACCTTTTGGTGGAAAATTTCGAATAATCGACTTTGCACTGAGCAATGCTACTAATTCTGATATAAGAGATATTGGAATACTAACACAGTATAAGCCATATTATTTAAATGAACATATCGGAATAGGATCAAGTTGGGACTATGACAGGAATTATGGTGGTTTAAGAATACTATCACCATATTCTACAGAGGATGGTGGTAAATGGTACGAAGGTACAGCTAATGCTATCTATGAGAACATTGACTACCTTGATTTGATTGGGCCTGAATATGTCTTAATTCTTTCTGGTGATCATATTTATAAAATGGATTATAATAAGCTGTTAAGCTATCACCAAAAACAAGGTGCAGATGTAACTATAGCAGTAATGGAAGTACCTTGGGAAGAAGCTTCTAGATTTGGTATAGTAAATGTAGATGAAGATAATAAAATTGTTGAGTTCGATGAAAAACCTGAAGTACCGAAAAACAACATGGCATCAATGGGTATTTATATGTTTAATTGGCCTACTCTAAGAGCGGCACTTATAAAAGACAGTAAAAATGAGAATTCTAGCCATGACTTTGGAATGAATGTGCTTCCGGATCTTTTAAATGCAGGCAATCCTATGTATGTTTGGAAATTTGACGGGTATTGGAAAGATGTAGGAACTATAAGATCATATTGGGAAGCAAACCTAGATTTAATCGATCCAAATGATTCACTTAACCTATATGATAAAAGTTGGAGGATTTATACTAGGAGTATGAATTTACCACCACATTTTGTTTCGGATTCAGCAGTGGTTAAGTCTGCACTAGTCAATGAAGCATGTGAAATATATGGACATGTTGAAAACTCAGTCCTGTTCTCCGGAGTTATAATTGAAGAAGGTGCAAAAGTATATAATTCAGTACTGCTTCAAAATTCAGTTGTAAAGAAAAATGCAGTGGTTTATAATTCAGTTGTTTTGAATGAAATAGTCATAGAAGAAGACGAAGTAATTGGAAGTGAAGGGGAAGATAAGGTATACCTTATATCTGACCAGGGAATTAATATAGAATAGGAGATCGATATGGAAAAATGCATAGGTATAATTAATAGTGGTGTAAAAAACAGCACATATGGTTCATTAGCAGAAACAAGACCGGATTATATGCTTCCATACGCTGGTAGATATAGAATTATTGACTTTGCACTATCTACTATGACCTTTCACAATATATCAAATGTTGTGGTTTATGGTGGAAAGCATATCAGGTCTACACTTGATCATCTTGGTATAGGACAACCCTGGGAATTAAATAGAAGACGTAATGGACTGGTTGTATTCCCGCCTGTTTATGATTCTGAGCTGGTAGTTCCAACTGACATAGCTTCATATTATAAGACGCTTCCTTTCTTTGAGTACTCAAGCTTAAATAATATATATTTGGATGATCCTATGACAATCACTAAGATGAAGATTGACGACGCTTATGATATGTTTTTAGAGCAAGATCTTGATGTATTATTCTTTTATAAAAAACAAAAGGATACTGAAGGTAAATATATAAACGCGAGAAAACTTATTATTGATCCTGAAGGAAAATTGATAAATATTGGTCAGAACCTTGGAACGCAAGATGAGTTCGATTTATACTTGGGAAAATTGTTTATTAAAAAAGATGTCTTTATTAACTTAGTAAAAGAAGCGGTTGAAAAAGCAAATGCCTCAACTATTAGGCAAGCTATAATTAATAATAAAGATAAGCTGAAGATAGGTACCTATGGAGTAGATGGCCATGTAGAAGTTATCCGTGATTTAACATCATATTATGAAGCCAATATGAATTTATTAAATAAAGATATATATCATGAACTTTTCTACGATAAACACCTTATATTCACAAAATCTAAAGACGAACCTTCGACACTTTACAAAGAATCTAGCAGAGTTAAAAACTCGCTAATAGCAAATGGATGTATTATTGAAGGTCAGGTAGAAAACTCCATATTATTTAGAGGAGTTAAAGTAGGAGCTAACACCATTGTTAGAAATTCGATTATAATACAGAAAACACAAATAGGTAATGATTCTGTCGTAGTTAATGTAATTTCTGATAAATATGGATGCGTAGAAGATGAAGTGACTGTGGTAGGAAATGCAAAACAACCATATGTTATAAAAAAAGGATTAACGATTAGGAAGGTTGAAGAATGAGAGTATTATATGTAGCTGCAGAAGCATATCCTTTTATTAAAACAGGTGGCCTAGCTGATGTAGCTGGATCTCTACCATTGGCTTTAAACTCAAAAGGTATAGATACTAGAGTAGTAATGCCACTATATAGTAAAATAGATTCACAATACAAAGAGGATATGAAATATTTAGGTTATTTCTATGTAGACATGGATTGGAGACATCAGTATGCCGGTGTATACGAAATAGTTCATAACGGAACGACTTTTTATTTTATTGACAATGAATTCTATTTTAATCGAAATAGCTTATATGGGGAAGCAGATGATGGAGAAAGATTTATATACTTCTCTAAAGCAGTTACTCTATTACCAAAGTTTCTGGACTTTAAACCTGATATAATTCATTCCAATGATTGGCATTCTGCTATGGTAAATGTATTCGCTAAGGATTTTGCAAGAGGAGATGAATATTATAGAGATATTAAACTGCTATTTACAATTCATAATTTAAAATATCAAGGATTGTTCCCGCCTGTGATTCTTCAACTTGCCGGTTTATCTCCTGAGTATTTTAGTGATGATGCACTTAAATTTTATGATGTAATCAATTTCATGAAAGGTGGAATAGTTTTTAGTGATGCATTTAACACAGTATCCGGATCTTATGCTCTTGAGATAAAGAATAGTTATTTCGGTGAAGCACTTGACGGGGTAATAAGAAGATATGAATACAAGTTATCAGGAATTGTCAATGGGATTGATTATGATATTTGGAATCCTGAAACAGATAAATTTATTAATCATCACTATTCAATAGCAAATCTAGAAGGTAAACTTGAGAATAAAAGAGAACTACAAAGAATGTATGGATTACCAGAACGTGATGACGTTCCTATCATATCAATCATATCAAGACTTGTAGAGATGAAAGGTGTTGATTTAGTTGCATATATTCTGGATGAATTATTGCAATCCGATATACAGTTTATAGTTCTAGGTACCGGCGATAGACAATATGAGGATATGTTAAAATACTTTGAGTGGAAATATCCTGATAAACTAGCTGCCAGAATTTATTATAACAATGAAGAATCTCATAAAATATATGCAGGTAGTGATTTTCTTTTAATGCCATCCCTATCTGAACCATGTGGTGTAGCACAATTGATAGCCATGAGGTACGGGACAATTCCAATAGTTAGAGAGGCCGGAGGTCTTAAAGACACAGTAACTCCGTATAGCGAATTTAATAAGGATGGTACAGGATTTAGTTTTGCAAACATCAACGCTCATGATATGCTCTATACGATTCGTAGAGCAATCTCGTATTATTACAACGAAGAATTTAAAGACATTATTTCAAATGCAATGAATGCAAAAAATGACTGGGAGGAGTCATCTAAGACCTATATAGATCTCTATAAAAGGATATGAGAATGCATGAAATTATATAAAAAAATAATAGAAGAGAAAATAGTTAACTACCTATATTCTATAAGAGGCAAAAATCTTAAAACAGCAAATGAAGAAGATGTATACATCGCATTAAGTTTTCTACTTAGAGAAATAATCGGAATGAATTGGGAAAATTCCAAAGTTAAGTATAATAATTTAAAAACGATATATTTACTTTCTTTTGAATATTTGCCAGGTAAGCTATTAAAGAAAAATCTATTTTATTTAGGAATTAGAGATGAAGTAGAAGAAGTATTAAATGACCTTGGTTATAACCTTGATGAAATATCTAAATACGAATCCGAAATGGGCCTAGGGCATGGTGGATTAGGCATTATTTGTGATTCAAACATAGACTCGCTATCAACCTTCGAATTTCCGACATTTGCATATGGGATGAGGTATAAGCGAGGACTTATGATGCAAAAATTGATAGATGGCTTACAAGTTGAAGAGCCTGATGATTGGCTTAAAAATACAAATGTTTGGGAACTGAAAAAACCTTATAATCACGATATTAAATTTAAAGACTTTAAAGTTAAAGCTCAGGCATATGATTTTCCTTATTTAGGTTATGACAATACAACTGTCAGTACCCTAAGGCTTTGGGACGCTGAACCTTCAACGGATTTAAAATTTGATTCATTCTCAAAGGGTGATTTGATTGAAGCCTATGATGATTATGTTAGAGCAAGATCTATTTCAGAGTTTTTATACCCAAATGACTCTACCAGAGCAGGTAAAAAGTTTAGACTTATGCAAGAGTACTTCTATGTCTCCGCAAGCATAAAGGATATTATTAGAAGATACTTTAAATATAAAGACAATATATTAAAAATCGGTGAAAAGATCAGTATTGAGATAAATGATACTCATCCAATACTTGTAATACCGGAGTTTATGTATATTCTTAAAAAGGATTATGGAGTATGCTATGAGAGGTCTCTTTCTATATCACAAGAGTTATTTAGCTATACAAATTATACTGTCCTTTCAGAATCATTTGAGATTTGGGATATGGAATTAATTAAAGAGACTATACCGGACATTATCGATTCAATTAATGCAATAGCTAATTCAGCTGAAGATGAGTATAAATCAAAATTAAAAGATGGATATGAAACAATGAGAGTAGTTAGAGATGGATATCTTCATTCGGTTAATTTAGCTATGTTTGTATGTAATAGAGTAAACTCCGTATCAAAATCACATGAGGATATGTTGAGTAAAGATAATTTAAAAAAGTTCTACACTCACTATCCTAATAAATTTAATATAAAAAATGGCGGAGTTAATCATAGAAAATGGTTGGTTGTTGGTAATAATAGATTAGAGAAGCTAATTAAGAACACTATTGGAGATGCTTATTTAAAAGACTCCAGAAAACTATTAAGTCTATTAGAATACCAAACTGATAAATTGTTTTTAGAAGAAATTGAAAGTGTAAAGCATAAAAATAAAATTGAAGTCATAAAATGCATCAAGAAAGAACATGGTATAGACTTAAATTCATATTCAATCTTTGATATGCAGTTCGAGAGATTTCATGAGTATAAAAGGCAATTACTAAATGCACTTAGGATTGCATATGATTATTTTAAACTCAAAGAAAATAGCAATTATGATATGGTACCAAGAACATATTTTTTTGGAGGAAAGGCTTCTGCAAGTTATTACACCGCGAAGGAAATAATTGCTTTTATAAACGCCCTAAAAAAACTTGTCAACAATGATAGATTCATTAAAGATAAGATTAAGGTTGTATTTATTGAAAACTACAATGTTGATAAGGCTGAATTTTTAATTAAAGCCGGGGATGTTAATGAAAGTATTGCAACAGCTTCTAAGGAATCACTTAGTTTAAGCACTGTGAAATTCATGATGAATGGTGCTATTTCAGTTGCTTCAAGAGATGGCCATAACTTAGAGATAAAAAAATTAATGGGAAGTAATAATATTTTTGATTTTGGCATGACAAATGAAGAAGCTCTTGAGATTTATCAAAATGGCGGCTATAACGCATATGATTACTATAATTCCTCACCTCAAATAAGGGGCGTTATTAATAAATTATCATCTCTTCCTTATAGTGAATTTCCATTTGACTTTAAAGTTATACAGAACTTATTATTGAAATATAATGATAGTTTTATGGTGCTCAAAGATTTTCTATCGTATATTGAAGCACAAAGCTTGCTTGAGGATAAATATTTAAACCATATGGAATGGAACATAATGGCATTAAATAACATTGCATACTCCGGATATTTTTCAACAGATCAATCAATTCTAGAATATGCAAGAGGAGTTTGGAGAGTTAACAATGAATAAACTAGAATCAGCCATTGATGAGGTACTGGGAGCCAGTTATTCGAAACAATCTACATGCTTTAAAGTTTGGGCACCCGATCAGAAGAAAATAGAAGTACTTATTTACGAGGACTACAATCATACAAGACGAAAAAGTTATCCAATGGAGAAAAGAAATAATGGAGTTTTTGTTGCGAAGATAGATGGCGATTTGGATGGTAAGTTTTATACTTACTTAATAGAAAACAAATATGAGGTAACAGATCCCTATTCTATATCATCGTCAATAAATAGCGAAAAATCTGCTATTATTGATTTGAAAAGTACTGATCCAGAAGGTTTTAGGGATTATAAGAAACCAATTAACAAATTTAAAGAAGCTATTATATACGAAGTGCATGTTAAAGATTTTACTGTAGATATTTCTTCCGGTGTCATGAATAGAGGAAAGTTTAATGGGTTTAGAGAAACAGGAAATAGAAATGGTATTACTACAGGTATAAATCACTTAAAAGAGCTTGGAGTAACGCATGTACACTTGTTACCGGTAGCTGATTATATCACTGTGAGAGAAGAGCCTGAGAAATTTTTTAATAGTGATAATTACAATTGGGGTTATGATCCTGAACTTTATAATGTACCGGAAGGATCCTTTGCTACTAATCCATATGATCCCAAAAATAGAATAATAGAATTTAAAAAACTAATTATGGATCTTCACAAAGCGGGTATTTCCGTTGTGTTAGATGTTGTCTATAATCATACGTATAGAACAGCAGACTCAAATTTTAATACTTTAGTACCGTATTATTACTATAGACATTTTAACGGTGGCTTTAGTAATGGATCCGGATGTGGAAATGAAATTGCATCAGAAAAGCCTATGATGCAAAAGTTTATAATAGAGTCACTTAAGTACTGGCAAAGTGAGTTTAGAGTCGATGGATTTAGATTTGATTTAATGGCATTAATAGATACAAATACAATTTATAAAGCTATAGATGAGCTCAGGAGTATTGATAGTGAGACGCTAATATATGGGGAACCTTGGACAGCACAAAGTTCACCTCTAGCACTTAATAAACGTACCGGTTTTGGTTCACATAGAAATAGAAATTTCGCAATATTTAATCCATACTTTAGGGATGCTCTAAAGGGAGACGGTGATGATTTAAATAGGGGGTTTATCCAAGGTGACACAATTTATAAAAACCAAATCGAAACAGGCATAATTGGGTCAATTAACAAGGATGCAAGTCACAGTGGATTCTGCTCAGAGCCGGATGAAACTATAAACTATTATAACTCTCATGATAATTTAATTCTCATAGATAAAATGAAAATATGGTTTGGCAACATTCCCGAACTTAAGGATATGAGTATGCTTGCTAATAGCATTATAATGACTTCACAAGGTATACCATTTATTCATGCCGGTAATGAATTTTTAAGGGATAAGAAATTGGTGAGAAATAGTTATAATTCTGATTTAAGTATAAATGCGATAAATTGGGACTATAAATTAGAAAATATTGATGTATTTAATCATACAAGAGATATTATTAGTTTTCGAAAAAAATACATGGAATTTTTTACTTTAAATTCTGAAAATATTATAAAAAATGTGAATTTTTTAAAAGATTTACCTGCCCATGTAATTGGATATACCATAAAAGTCAAAAATAGAATCCTGTTAATCATTCATAATGCCGGATGGGATGATTTCAAACTTGATACTAAGAAGATTAAATCACTAGTTAAAACTTCACATTTTGAAGTCGAGGAAGTTTTTAATCAGGTTGGATTAACTAACAGATATATAAAGATGAATGCTGGTTATTATGAAGTTAAAAGAATTTCAACAGGGATATTAGAGATAAGACATGAATAAGTTAGAATTAAAAAATACTCAAATATTAAATATTGATGATGTACATTATGGTGGTAATCAGCTATGGTTTTATGAATACTATGGTAAGAAAAAATACAGCAATACAGGCTGCGGGGTTGTTGCTTCAGCTAATAGCCTAATTTATTTGGCATTCTCGCGTAGTGAATACAGGGAGCTTTATCCCTTTGACATTTTAAATAAGGATAATTATTCTGAATACCTACTACTTATATCAAGAAATATAAAACCTAGAAGATACGGTATACCAACAATAGGTGTACTTAAAAATGGCATGAAAGGGTATAGTAAAAGAGTCGGAATATCACTTAATTCGGAAAGTATATCACTAACTTATGGTATAAATAAGATTGTCGAGTTTATTAAAAGTGGTTTAATCAAGGACACCCCAATTCTTTCCATCTATTGGAATCATAAAAATAGAATACTAAACAATCATTGGGTCACAATAACAGGCCTCGAATTAGGAGAAAAACCTAAAATAATAATCTCTAGTTGGGGAGAAAAATATTCTATTGAAATTGACAAGTTTTTCTATAATTCTGTATATAACGGACTGATATACTTCTATTAATAATGAGGAGGGAGATAATGGAATATAAAAAAATTTATGAGGATTGGATAAATAATCCTATTTATGACGAAGAAACAAAAAAAGAATTAATCAACTTAACAGACGAAGATGAGATTAAAGACAGATTTTATCAAAACTTGGAATTTGGGACAGCCGGGTTAAGAGGTATTATTGGAGCAGGAACTAACAGAATGAACAAATATACTGTTGGTTTAGCAACTCAAGGTTTTGCACAGACTATACTAAAAAGAGGCAGTGAGGCAGCAAATAAAGGTGTTGCTATCTGTTATGATGTTAGGCATAAATCCAAGGAGTTTTCAGAACTGGCTGCCAGCATATTTGCTGCTAATGGTATAAAAGTATATATCTATCCTGATATAAATCCTACGCCAGTACTTTCGTACACAATAAGACAGCTTAAAACTATTGCAGGAGTAATGGTCACAGCAAGTCACAACCCTAGAGATTATAACGGATATAAGGCTTATTGGGAGGAAGGATCTCAAATTTTAGAAGACATCGCTGATGAGATATTATCTGAAATTGAACATCTTGACGGTTTTGAATCAGTTAAAATGATGCCCTTTGAAGATGGTTTAAAAGATGGAATAATAGAGTATATCGACGATGCTGTATATGATTCATATATAGATGATGTTTTAAACTATGCTATAAATGAAGATATTGATAAGAGTGTAAACATAGTATATTCACCTCTAAATGGTACAGGTAACATTCCTGTTAGAGAGGTTCTGGATAAAAGAGGATTTGACAATGTTCATATAGTAAAAGAACAAGAAAATCCAGATCCGGACTTTACTACAGTAGGTTATCCTAATCCAGAGGACCCAAAAGCATTTAAACTTGCTATAGAGCTAGGTAAAGAAGTTGGTGCAGACTTATTATTAGCAACAGACCCTGATTGTGACAGAGCTGCAATAGAAGTTCTTAACAAAGATGGAGAATATGAATTTTTAAATGGAAACAAGATAGGTGCATTACTTATAAATTATATTCTTAGTCAAAGATCAAAACTTGGAAATCTTCCTGAAAATGGTGTTATAGTTAAATCAATTGTAACAGGAGATCTTTCCAGAGCAATAGCAGATGAATATAAAGTAGAAGTAGTTGAAACACTTACAGGCTTCAAAAATATTTCTGGTAAAGCAAATGAATACGATATAACCGGAGAAAAAGAATTTCTATTTGGATATGAAGAAAGTATTGGTTATACTTATGGGGATTCTGTAAGAGATAAGGATGCTGTCAACTCATCAATGATGATTGCTGAAATGGCAGGTTATTATAAAAGTCAAAATAAATCACTTCTGGAAGTATTAAATGAACTTTATGATAAGCATGGATATTACAATGAAGAATTAATTTCGATTGTACTAACCGGACTTGACGGACAGCAAAGAATCGGAAGAATCATGGAAGAGTTTAGAAAAAATCCAATTGATGATTTCAATGGAATTAAATTAACCAAAATTATCGACTTTTTAAATGATGAGACCGGAAATCCAAAATCCAATGTCTTAAAGTATTATTTAGAAGATGGCAGCTGGTTTGCACTTAGACCTTCAGGTACAGAACCAAAAATCAAGCTATACATTTATACAATAGGAAAAAATCTAGAAGAAAGTTTAGAAAAGATTAAGACAATAAAAGAACTCGGAACATCTAAAATTGAATCAGTAAAATAATAAGTAAAAAACCCTTTTGCAAATTGCAAAAGGGTTTGATTTATTTAGAATTCCCTTGGAGTGTCTTCCTTAACGATTTTTCCGTTTTCGTCATAAGACATTCTTGTAAGATTGATTAGATAAGGAACATTATCAATCTTTCTACACTCTAGTAGTGTAACAACTTTTGAGTTATCGTTAGTAGCTTTGTATCCTTTTTTCATAATTTTCATGATTGAATATGGATGCTCTGGCTCTTTTAATGTAACCATTGAAGCGCCTTCTTGCTCAAAAGCTTTTTGGATAACAGCTTCAAAATCTACATCTTCACCTAGTCCCGGGATTAAGTAATACTTAGCTGGTTTATCAATTGATTCTTCGTTTTTAACTTGAACTGAATCATATTGACCTTTAGCAATTGCCATACATGTAGCCATAAAAACTCTAACTCCAGCAGATCTATGTCCTGAAACTATTAGTGATTCACCATTATCAATAGCTTCTTGAATATAATTACCTTGATCTTCAGTAATAAATCCACTTTCTACATTCTTTTTCAACATTGCATGCATTATAATGACCTCCTAATTTTTATTTGTGAAGTAAGTTCACAATTAATAATATGAGTCAAGAATTTAAAATTGACTCAAACGTCACATAATATTATACTACATATTTGCATTTAATGAAAGGTTGAAGTATTATTATAAATATAAATAGATAATAGAGCAAAAGAACTGGTGGGGAGTGCAATGGAATTATTAAAAAATAGGATAATTAAAGATGGTACAGTTTTGGATGGAAATATTTTAAAAGTAGATAGTTTTATAAATCATATGATTGATCCCATGCTATTTATGGAAATGGCAAAAGAATATAAGGAATATTTTGATGATTTGGGAATCAATAAAATACTGACGATAGAAGTATCGGGAATAGGTCTTGCGGTTGCTACCGGATACTTGTTTAATGTTCCCGTATTATTTGCCAAAAAAACAATATCTAAGACATTATCTGAAAACTGTTATGAGGCTAATGTTTTTTCTTACACAAAGAATACGACTTACACGGTTAGAGTTGATAAAGGAATGCTTAAACCAGGAGATAAGGTTCTAATCATAGATGATTTTCTTGCTAATGGAGAGGCCCTTAAAGGATTAATAGGGATTGTAGAACAATCAGGAGCTGAGGTTATGGGTATAGGAATCGCTATTGAAAAAGGATTTCAATCAGGTGGTAAAATGATTAGAGATGCAGGTTATAATCTGAAAAGCTTAGCAATAATTAAAGAATTTAAAGATGGAAAAGTAGTCTTTGAGTAAAAAGAAACCCAGTTTGTTTAATAACAAATTGGGTTTCCTATTTTATAAGCCTGTACAAGCTCCAGAACAACCGGTTGCAGAAAATCTACTGCCCGTTGGAGTCGCAGCCAGTCCTCCTAGTGCTGTTTCACGAAGTGAAACAGGCATTGAATTACCAACTGAATACATCGCATCTACTACTTCATCTAATGGGATTATGGATTTTACACCAGCCATAGCTAAGTCACATGATATTATCGCATTAGTAACTCCAGATGCATTTCTTAGTGCACATGGGAACTCGACAAGTCCCGCGATTGGATCACAAACTAGACCTAATATATTTATAATAGCAAAAGATGCTGCATGAATTGCCTCTTCGACAGTGCCGCCGTTAAGTTCAACTAAAGCTGCAGCTGCCATTGCTGAAGCTGCTCCTGTCTCTGCTTGACAGCCGCCTTCTGCTCCAGAGATAGTTGCGTTCATGGCAATTATTCCGCCTATAGCCGATGCTGCTAAAAGACCGGCAATCATATCATCATCACTTAAACCCTTTTTTGACTGGAAAGTAACTAGTGCTGCAGGAAGAATTCCGGAAGCTCCGGCTGTAGGTGCGGCAACAATTTTACCCATGGCACCATTTACTTCAAGGGTAGATAGTGCTCTAGCCATTGCTTCTAAAACAAAGTCATCGGATATGGATTTGCCTGATTTTCTATAATCATTGACTTTCTTTCCGTTACCACCCGTTATGCCTGACATAGTTATAACTTGATTTTCAATACCTCTGGTAGAAGATGATTTCATTACTTCATAGCTTTCTCTAAAACGATTAATATAATAACTTTCGTCCTTACCACTATCCTCGACTTCTTTTCTTAAAACAGCTTCACTTATTTTTAAATTATTTTCAATACAATATATAAATAGATCTTCAGCTTTATTAAACATATATCTCTCCTTTATAATGGCATTATTCCGATGCTATTAATAATCTCAGGCATCGAGCTGATTGAGTTTAGTACATCATCATTGAATGGTTGATCTAATTCCATGACCATCTGAGCGATTTTTTCGTCTCTGGTAACTCTTAAACTAGCAATAGAGATATTGTTCTTAGTAAGCACTTGAGAGATATCGGCAATCATACCAAATCTATCTTTATATTCAGCTACAATTGTTGGATACTCACCGGTAAATCTAACAACAATTCCATTTATATCAATGATTTCAATCTTTCCTCCGCCAATTGAAGAGCCAGTAACATAGAACTGATCTCCATTATCATCCTCAAATACAACCCTTATCGTATTAGGGTGAACATATCCAAGATCTATATTTCCAAAAGAAAAATCTATTCCCTTTTCTTTAGCTATCTCTAATGAATCAACGAGTCTCTCATCATCCGGATCAAATCCCAGGACACCTCCTACAAGTGCTCTATCACTACCGTGACCCTGGTATGTAGTTTGAAAACTACCATGTAGTAAAAACTCGACTTTATTTATTTCGCGTGAATAAATGACCTTGGCCATCTTACCAATTCTTGCAGCTCCCGCAGTATGTGAGCTCGAAGGACCGATCATGATAGGTCCCATTATATCAAAAATATCGTATTTTTTCATAAAACACCTCCAACACAATTCTAGCATAAAAGGAAATTATATACCATAAAAATAAAAAGACCGTGCATACGGTCTTTAAACTTCATCATTATACCATGTATCTTTAGATTTAAAGTTTTCCTTATTTTCTACATCCTTATCTAAAGGAATAATAAGAGCAGCTATAAAATAAACAAATATAGCAACTCCGCTAAGGATTAAAAAGAGCCAGACAAGTCTTATTATAGTAGGATCTACATTTAAATATTCGCCAATTCCGCCGCATACACCGCAAATCATTTTGTTTTTAGATGATCTCGTAAGTCTTCTCATAATATCCTCCAAGTTTAAAAGTTTTACTCATTTATATTATTACATATAATTATATCATTTTATAAAACTTTATAAATAACATTTTTGTAATTATATATGATTTTATTTTAAAATAGTCTCAAATATGGTAATATGTATCTGAGGTGATTTTATGGAGAGATTTTTTAAAACTCTGGAAGGCATCTTTACAATAAAAGTATTCGGAGATTTTCAGTTATATGAACTGTTATCTACCATTTTCAAATATATTTTTGTATTTATAATATTTTATTTTATATACAATATTATTAAGATGATATATTTGGATATCTCAAGCGGAGAAAATATTGGAAAAGAATCAGATACTTACTTAAAACTCATAAATAGAAAAGAACAATTGCCGTTTAAAGTTCTTGAACATTATTACTTATCAAATAGTGTAAGCATTGGCAGGGAAGACTCAAACGATATTGTGATTAAAGACAGATTTATTTCTAAAGTCCATGCTCATATAATAAGGGACGAGGGAATTTATTTCTTGGAAGATCTAGGATCAGCAAATGGAACATTTTTAAATGGCCAAGAAATTCACGATGCTATAGAACTTAAAGATAAGGATATAATTGATATTGGCCAAGTTGAGTTTCTATTTGTAGATGGTGGTCATTATGAGTGATGTCAGAAGCCCAAGATCAAAAGTTAACTTGAGATCTAAAAATAAAGTTAACACTATAAATATTAAGTCACTTAGGAAACTTATACTTGTTTTTCAGGTTCTGGGATTATTAACAGTATTGTTCTTACATCCGGAAGTTAATTACACACATAGGGTAGTATTTGCACTAATTTTGGTTATTGGTGTCTATATTACGAACTTTATTATGCCGAGAATTACAAATGGTGATGACTATATAATGCTCATCGCCTTGTTGTTGTTTTCAATAGGTTCAATAATGATATATAGACTTGAGCCATCTTTAGCAATAAAACAATCGATTTGGTTAGGTGCAGGTTTAGCAGGTTTTTTCATAACATATTTTCTTTTAAAATATATAAAAGGTTGGGAAAAACGAGGTAAATTGTATTTTTTCTTAATACTCGGGTTATTTATCTTAACTCTGCTCTTTGGTTCAGTTAGAGGAGGGGCTCAAAACTGGATTGTAATAGGTGGAGAAGATGGATTCATGATACAACCTACCGAATTTATTAAAATAATTCTTGTCTTCTTAGTAGCCTACAATTATGCTAACTATTCAAAAGTATCCGAGATAACACTATTTGACAGAAAAGTAGGGAAATATCTTTTAATGGTTGCAGTATATCTTTTTATTGGTATGCTATTTATCCAAGCAGAACTTGGTACTGCATTGATTTTCTATGCACTACTGTTAATATGTCAGTTTATATACGAAGAGGACAAAAAACAAATATTAATTAACCTTACTTTAGCCATAGTTGGGGCTGTAGTGGCATATATACTATTTGATCATATAAAAATCAGAGTTAGTACCTGGCTGGATCCTTGGAAAGATATTGATAATACTGGATATCAGATTACACAATCACTATTCGCTATTGGCAGTGGAGGCTTCTTCGGTGCAGGAATAGGAATGGGTAAACCCGAACTTATACCAAGAGCATATACCGACTTTATATTCTCGGCTATATGCGAAGAAATGGGAATATTTGCAGGAATAGGTGTAATTATGCTCTTCCTACTTTTAGTATATAGAGGTTTTAAGATAGCTCTTTCTCAAGAAAATAAATTCTATTCTATAGTAGCACTTGGTATATCGGTAAACTTTGCTACCCAAGCATTTATTATTTTTGGAGGAGTTATGAAACTCATACCATTGACCGGTATAACTGTACCATTTGTCACATACGGTGGTAGCTCTATTCTGGCCAGCTTTATAGCACTGGGTGTATTACAATATACTTCAGAGAATATAAGCAGTTTGGAGGTACAAGATGCAAAAAGAGAATAAAAAGGTAATCATTGTACTTTATGCTATAGTTGCAATGTTTATAATTATGGTTTTGTACCTTGCGTACTTTCAAATTGTAAAGTCGGAACAGATAGTAAAAAACCCATATAATTCAAGGCTATGGGTCGATGAAACAAAATATCATAGGGGGAGCATTCTTGATAGAAATGGAGTAGTTATTGCGGAGTCTATAGAAGGAGAAAACGGAGATAAACAAAGAAACTATCCATTTGCCAGTTTGTTTTGTCATGTATTAGGATATACCTCAACTGATTATGGAAAAACAGGACTAGAGCAAACCTTCAATACTGAGCTACTAAATATTAATAAAACAACACCTATCGATGATATTAAAAATCTAGTGATAGAAAACACGATAGGAAATGATATAATGACGACTCTGGATGTTGAGCTGCAATCACATGCAAGTTCGCTTTTGGAAGGACATAAGGGTTCAATAATTCTTATGAATCCTAAAACAGGTGAAGTCCATGCAATGGTTGCTAATCCTACTTTCAATCCAAATACGATCTCTAATGATTGGGAGGAATTAATAAATAATAAAGAGTCGCCACTCTTAAATAGATCCACACAAGGATTATATACACCTGGATCTGTCATAAAGATAATTACTGCAACAGCCATTATGGAAGAATCGGATAGAATAGACTTAAATTATGATGATCAAGGAAAAACTGAAGTAGAAGGTTACACAATCAACAACTTCGAGCATATAGCTCATGGTCAAATAAATATGATGTGGGCCCTTGTTCACAGTTCAAATGCATACTTTGTTGATAAAGCACTGGAAGTTGGATCTTTAAAAATGTCGGATGTGTTTGAAAAATTTATGTTCAATAGAAAGATTGGCTTTGATTTGCCTGTAGAAGTATCTACATCACCATTTAAGGATGGAATGGGCATTTCTGACTTAGCAGCTGCATCTTACGGACAAGGTACAACTCTTGTAACTCCACTAAATATGGCAATGTCAGTATCTGCTCTTGCAAATGAAGGCAAAATGGTGCGACCCATATTAGTAAAAAAGATAATTAAAGAAGATGGGGAACTCATTAGGGATGTCAATACAAATGTAATATCACAAGTTACAACTCCTGAGATTGCAAACACATTAAAAGAGTACATGCAAACTGTGGTCGAGAACTATCATACTGCACAAATACCTGGGCTTGCCTCAGGTGGTAAGACTGGAACGGCGGAAACTTCATCAGGGTTATCTCATGCATGGTATGTGGGATTTGCACCTGTTGACAATCCTAGATTTGCTGTAGCTGTTGTTTTAGAAGAAGATGGGACACTTGGAGGAACCACAGCTGCACCGATTGGAGCAAGCATGCTTGGGAAAGCATATGAAATAATTTCGGAAAATTAGGGAACAAAAAAGAGAGAGGGAACAGAAAGCCTCTCTCTTTTAATTCTCTATAAGAATTTATCTTTTATATTTATCCAGTACCACATTGGATCAAATACTAATTTATTAATAAAGTTTTCACCGATTCTAAATTCAAAATACTCTGCATTACAGGTATTAATTATATTACCATCAGAGATTAATTGTAGATTTTTTAGTTCAATATCATCCGGTACTATTTTTAAAGTACTTGAACTCGGCATGACAATTGAGTTCATCAAGGACCTGTATGCTCTAGAGTTGATAGGGGCAATTGGAGATAGTTGAAAACCATCGAGTTCATGATATAGAACAGACCCGCCTACAGAGAAGTTATATGCTGTACTCCCGGAGGGTGTTGAGATTATAAGGCCGTCCCCGGCAAATCTTTCAAGATGGTATCCATCAATATAAACATCCAAATGTACTATTGAACTATTATCAGACTTTATTACAAATTCATTAAGAGCAAACAATTTATTATTATCATTTCCGGGATAACTATCGCAGCTTAGCAACGCAAGTCTTGAGATTTTATAATCATTATTTATAAAATCCTCAATAAAGGTGTTAATCTCGGATATTAGGATTTCTTGATAAAATCCAAGATGTCCTGTATTGATACCGACAAATGGTATTCGAGAAAAGTTTGATTCATGCACAGCTCTTAAAAAAGAACCGTCACCACCAATACATATATTTAGTATTGAATCCTCAGAAGGAGAATCTTGGACATTAAAACCTTTATCGGTTAATTTTTGAAGAAGTATATTTTTTATTTTGAGTGATTTTTCATTGTTATTTGACAAAATATTAATACGATTAGGCATTACAGACCTCCAAATATGTATACTATAAAATTATATTTTATTATATCATTTTTTACTAATATTTAACAATTCTTTAAATCTAGTGATAATATTAATTTCGGTTAAAATTTAAGCATGACCTTATAAACACTTGGGCCTTGGGGTTTTAAATCTAATAAAAATCATTATTTACAGGAAAATGTTACCATATGACTTGAAAGTTAGTTTTTTTTACGATATAATGAAATTGTTCTCAGATAGATTGTTAACCTGTATAAATAAAACCTACATTATTTATAAGGGACAGCGGAAGTTCATGAGTGGATGACAAGCCGTCTTCGAGCGGAAGTCAGTAAACGATTGACAGCTAACCCACCTTCACATACAGAAGGTCTTTAATTTAAAGGGTTAGCAATCGCTGAGAATATGTAAAAGCATAGCTTAAGTTTTAAATAAAGTGTTTATACAACAGAATTCCGACACGATATGTCATTAATTAATCAAATTAACATAAGAATATTCAAGAAAGAGTGTATAGATTTGCTATATTAGTCTTTTTTTGTTGTATTAATGACATTTTGTAATCGTTTTACTGTAAAAACAATTTATTAAAATTTAGCTAATACGCTTAGAAAATATACTAGGGGGTATTGTATGAAACGAAGATGGATAATGCTTCTGGCATTGGTACTAGTTTTCACAATGGTGTTTGTTGCTTGTACACCAAAACAAGAGACACCTGCTGAAGATCCAAAAACAGAAGACACAGTAAAAGATGAACCTAAAGAAGACGTAACAGAAGAAAAACCTGAAGATGATGAAGCTAAAGAAGATGCTGAAAAACCGACAGAAGGATCTGCTCCAAGCGGAGAATATTGGACTGCTGCTACAAATGTAGCTGCTAATCCAGATCTTGCTACCGGAAGAGGAAAGGACACTTTAGTTGTTGGTTCTGCTCAGTTTAATGGAGTTTTCAACCCATTCTTAAGAGATACAACATATGATCAAAATATCATAGATCAAGTATTCGATAGTACGCTAACTAATGATGCTGATGGAAATCTTATAGATAAGGTATGTAAATTAGACATTATCTCTGCTACAGAATATAAATTAACAATGATTGCTGAACCTAAATTCCACGATGGAACTACAGCAGATGCAGATGACATAAAATTTGCATTCTTACTGGCTGGACATCCTGATTTTGATGGTATTGCGAACTTTGATGATGCAAAAATCGTTGGATATGCTGATTACCAAGCAGGTAATGCAGATGACATTGAAGGTATTGTAGTATCTGAAGATAAGAAAGAAATTACAATTACATTAGAAGAAGGAAATGTATTATTTAAGTTTGATTTAAGAATTCCTATTTTCCCTTCTCATTATTATGCACCTGATGGAACTATTGATATGGAGTTCATAAGATCACTTAATGAAAAACCAATGGGAATTGGACCTTATCAACTTGTATCTTACACACCTGGACAAGAAGCTGTATTAGAAGCATATGATGAGTATTGGCAAGGAAAACCAAATATTCCTAATATCATCTTTAAGGTTGTTCCAAGCTCTGCAGAGCTTTCATCAGTACTTACTGGTGATGTTGACATCATGGAGCTAAATGCAACTATAGATAATAGAGCTGAAGCTGAAAACGCTGGATTCTTAGATCTATGTGTATATCCAACAAATGGATATGGTTATGTAGGAATGAACTTTAATGCAAATCCAATTCTAGCTGATAAAACTGTTCGTCAAGCAATTGCTCATGCTATCAATAGAAAAGGCGTTACAGAAGCTGTGTATGGCGAGTTTGGTAATGAAATTAACATCGTTCAATCAAGAGTATCTCCTTACTTTACAGATGAAGGTGTAAATCATTATGAATTTGACCTTGCTAAGTCAGAAGAATTATTTAATGAAGCTGGCTGGGAAAAGAATGCAGATGGAATTCTAGAAAAAGATGGACAAAAATTAACAATCAACTTCCTAGGTATGGAAGATAACCCTGTACAACAAATACTTGTACCTGAAATGATCAAAGACTTTAAAGAAGTAGGAATCGACTTTAGCGTTGAGTATGTTGACTGGGCTACACTTTCTAGTAGAGTTTCAGATGAAGCTGCTGAAATGTGGTTTATGGCTTGGAATCTAACAATCAATCCTGATAATGCCAACATCTATGGAACTGGTAGAGATCAAAATAGACATGGATACTCAAATCCTGAGCTAGATGCATTATATCAAGAAGCATACAAAGAAACTGACGAAGCAAAAGAAAAAGAAATTTGGGCTGAAATCTACAAAACAATCAACGAAGATTTACCAGCAATTCCTATCTACCAAAGGTCAGATATGATAGCTGCTAACGCAAGAGTTCAAAATCTAATTGCTTCACCATACCAAAGAATCTATTGGGATCTATGGAAAGCTACTATAGATTAATAAAATAAACAAATCGAGCCCAAGATGCTTGGGCTCGATTATAAATTAGGAGGTCAAAATGCTACAATACATAGGGAGAAGATTAATTCAAACAATACCTATGATTATAGGTATAAGTTTAATACTTTTTATTGTTTTCTCTTTGATGCCATCGGACTTTGTGGATCTTCAATATGCAAATGTTAAGATTTCTGCTGAAAGACTGGAAGCAATAAAAGAGAAGCATGGCTTAAACGATCCAACCCATATCAGGTATTTCAGATGGATGGGTAATATGCTTAAAGGAGATTTTGGAGATTCTTCACAATTCAAAAAACCGGTAACTGAAGTTATTGGAGATTATATTTGGAACTCATTTATATTAGCTGTAATTGCACAGTTTTTAGCAATTTTGATCGCTGTCCCCATAGGGATTTATTCGGCAGTAAAACAGTATTCGATTTTTGATATGATATTTACAGTATTTGCACTTATAGGAATTTCCATACCTGCGTTTTTCTTTGGACTTTTGCTACAGAAGATCTTCGCAGTAGACCTTGGGTTGTTACCGCTAGTGGGTATGAAAACTGCAGGGTCTAAACTAACAGGCTTTGCAAATATTCTGGATATTGCAAAGCACATGATTTTACCGCTTACCGTTCTCACATTAATAAGTGTAGGTGGGCTAATGAGATATACAAGAACTGCAATGCTTGAAGTAATTAGACAGGATTATATACGTACAGCTAGAGCTAAGGGCCTATCTGAAAACGTTGTTATATATAAGCATGCTTTTAGAAATGCTATGATTCCACTTATTACTCTTTTAGGATTTATGCTTCCAGGTTTATTTGCAGGAGCAATACTTACCGAAAGTATATTTGGTTGGCCTGGAATCGGAAGAATTGCTCTACAGTCAATAAATCAAAGAGACTACTTTTTCCTAATGGCATTTAACGTCTTAATGTCATTGTTAACTCTAATGGGTAATTTACTTGCAGATCTTCTTTATGCTGCAGCTGACCCAAGAATTAGACTACAATAAAGGAGGCATTAAATGACTGAAACAAAATATGTAAAAAGTGAAGAAAAAATGGTTATTGAGTCTCCATGGCGTATGGCCTTTAGAAGACTTAGAAAAAACAAACTTGCAATGTTTGGTGGTTTTATTTTACTATTTCTAATCGTTGCAGTAATTATTGGTCCAATGTTTATGGATTATACTGTAGAGTATACGAGTCTTGCAGATAGATATAAAGCCCCCTCATCAGTTCATAAATTAGGCACCGATGAAAATGGAAGAGACATACTTTATAGATTATTAATGGGTGGAAGAATCTCATTAAGAGTAGGAATTGTAGTAATAATGATTCAAGTTGTGCTAGGTACAATGATTGGTGGGATTTCAGGTTTTTATGGAGGATGGATAGACAGTATTTTGATGAGACTGGTTGATATTATAATGTCTATACCAACATTCCCATTATTAATTGTTTTTGGAGCTCTTATGAGTGACCTTAAGATTGATCCGGCTAAAAGAATTTATGTCGTAATGTTTATTATCGGTATTATTTCATGGCCGGGACTTGCGAGACTTATTAGAGGACAGATACTTTCTTTTAAAGAACAAGAATTTATACTGGCAACTGAAGCTCTTGGAATAAAAGATAGCAATAAAATTATTAGACATCTTATTCCTAATGTAGTACCTACAATAATAGTTAATGCTACGCTTGGACTAGGTGGAGCTATAATGCTAGAGTCGGCACTTTCATTTATCGGACTTGGAGTTGCACCTCCTTGGCCAACTTGGGGTAACATGATACAGGCAGCGAATCAATATATAAATATGTCACAGAGACCTTGGCTATGGGTACCGCCTGGAGTATGTATATTTTTAACTGTTATGGCAATTAACCTGTTTGGTGATGGTTTAAGAGATGCTCTGGATCCAAAGTTAAAGAGGTAGGAGGACAATATGACAGAAATAAAAAACATAGTGGCTGCTAGCGGTAGACCTGCCACTGAAGATACACTCGTACAATTCAATAATCTCCATACATTCTTCTATACTGAAGGTGGAACGGTTAAAGCTGTTAATGGAGTATCATATAACATAAGAGAAGGCGAAACCGTTGGTGTAGTAGGTGAGTCGGGTTGTGGTAAATCCGTAACTGCTATGTCACTAATGGGACTTATTCCATATCCTCAAGGACAAATAGTTGAGGGAAGTATATACTTTGATGGTAAAGATGTTACAAAATTTTCACAAGAAGAGTTTAGAAACCTACGAGGAAATGATGTAGCTATGATTTTCCAAGAACCAATGACCTCTTTGAACCCAGTTTTTAAAGTTGGGGCCCAAATTATAGAAGCCATTATGCTTCACCAGAATCTTGATAAGGATGCTGCTCGAAAAAAAGCAATCGAGATGATTGAGCTAGTTGGAATCCCACGCGCAAATGAGATTGTTGATTCCTATCCTCATGAACTATCAGGAGGAATGAGACAAAGGATTATGATAGCTATGGCATTATCATGTAACCCAAGACTATTGATAGCTGATGAACCGACCACTGCACTTGATGTCACAATACAAGCCCAAATCCTTGATTTAATGAGGGATATTAAAGCAAAGCTTGGCACTTCTATCATGTTAATCACGCATGATCTTGGTGTAGTAGCTGAAATGGCTGATTTTGTAGTAGTTATGTATGCAGGCAAGATAATTGAGCAGGGAGATGTAAGAAGTATATTTAAAAATCCAAAACATCCTTATACCGTAGGCCTACTCAATTCTAAACCTGTTGTAAACCAAAGAAAAGAAGTACTATACTCAATACCAGGACAAGTTCCTAACCCAATTGGAATGCCTGATAATTGTTATTTTCATGAAAGATGTTCAAGTTGTATGGAAATATGTACTCAAAAAATACCGAAGCTAAAACAGGTGGGAGATAACCATTATGTAGCATGTTTCTTATATGGGGAGGAATCTGAGAATGACTGATACCTTAATAAAAGTTGAAAATCTTAAAAAGTATTTTCCTATCTATGGAGGATTTTTCAAAAAACATGTAGGAGATGTAAAGGCTGTAGATGGAGTATCATTTGATATTAAAAGAGGAGAGACTTTAGGGCTGGTAGGTGAGTCTGGATGTGGTAAATCTACAGTAGGTAGAACACTAATAAGACTTTATGAAAAGACTGAAGGGGAAGTCATCATTGATGGTGTAAATGTTCATGACCTTCCGAAGAATGACTTAAGAAAATTCAGACCGAATATGCAAATGATTTTTCAAGATCCTTATAGTTCACTAAATCCAAGAATGACTGTGGGTCAAATAGTTGGAGAGGCATTAAAAGAACATGGAATTGTTACGGATCCTAAAGAAATTAGAAAACGAGTAATAAGTACCCTTGAAGAATGTGGGCTTGCATCTTATCATATTGACAGATACCCTCATGAGTTTTCCGGGGGTCAAAGACAGCGTATTGGTTTGGCTAGATGCCTTATACTAAATCCGAGCTTCATCATTGCGGATGAGCCAATTTCAGCTTTAGATGTATCAATCCAAGCTCAGATTATAAATCTAATGGTTGAATTACAGAAGGAACGAAACTTTACCTATCTATTCATCTCACATGACTTGTCAGTTGTTGAACATATATCTGATAGAGTTGCTGTAATGTATTTAGGCGATATAGTTGAACTGGCACCTAGAGACGGACTATATCAAAATCCGCTTCACCCTTATACTCAAGCCTTGTTATCAGCAGCACCAGTACCTGATCCAGATGCACACCTTAATAGAATTATACTAAAAGGAGACATTCCATCACCTGCAAATCCACCATCAGGCTGTAAGTTCCATACAAGATGTCCCGTTGCTATGGAAATTTGCAAAACGGTTAAACCTGAATTTAAAGATTATGGTGATGAGCATTTTGTTAGCTGTCACTATGTAGAAAAGATGATGAAGGAGAAATAATTTGAAATTTTTCACAAACCCTTTTGATTATGAAGAAAGAGAAAAAAGACGAAAAGAGATTGAAAAATATAGAAATCTTAAATTACAAGGCAAACTATCCAGGAAAGAATTCTGGGCACTTTGTAAAGCCCAGTATGCAATTTTGTTCCCTATTGTTATAGCTATTAATATCTTTTTCTTCTTAGTAATCTTATTTATAGTAAAGGTTTGGTGGAGAGTATAGAATTTAATATTATTGATAAAAGTGGAATTGTCCTTAAAAGCATTCCACTTTTGATTTTAAATATTAGTATAGCATTAAATAGTATCTGGATATTATATCATCATGATTAGACTTAAAAACTTCATGGCATTGAAAAATCAGTAAATATTTATGATAGCATTTGACAAACATAGTTTAAGAGTTTTATACATTGGGTATATTAGTTACATAGCAAAAATAAAACAAGGAGTGATTAATAGTGAACTTAAGAGATATACTAGAAGCTAAAAGAAGAGAGAGAGAAAGAGCATTCAGAAGAGAAGAAATGCGAAAAGTTAGAAAAGTTGCTGCTGGAACATTGGTAGGTTCCATACTAGGTGCTGCAGCCGGTATTTTGTTTGCACCAAAAGCCGGTAAAGAAACTAGAGCTGATATTAAGAAATTCGCAGAAGAAAATATGGAGAATGCTCAGGAAGCTATCAATGAGACTGTTGAAACCATAAAAGAAAAATCTGTAGAAGCAACTGATCAAATTAAAGACAAAACAAGAGAGTTGACCGATACAGTTAGACTTAAAGGGATGGAACTTAGTGACACTGTGAAAGATAAGTATCAAGAGTATACAGATAGAAACATGATAGATATTACTGAATCTAAAGATGGAGCTAAGGAACTAGTTGAAGATGTCAAAGATGGCGTTGAAAAAGGCGTAGAACTAGCTAAAGATGTTAAAGAAGATGTAAAAGACGATTTAAAAGATGTAAAAGATGACATCAAAAAAGATTTTAAAAATACTAAAGAAAACGTCAAGGATGCTGCAGAAGATGTAAAAGAAGATGTAAAAGATAAAGTTGCCGATGGTGCAGAAAAAGTTGAAAAAGCAGCAGCAAAAGTAAAAGATGAGGCTAAAAAATAAATAGAATTAATAGGAGGGATTAGATGGGTATTAGTATTACATTAGGAGATCTATTTTTAATACTATTATCACTAGCGGGTATAGCAGCTCTAACTTTTTTAGCAATTCTGTTTATTAATTTAACCAAAACTATTAAGTCGATTAATACATTAGTTCAAAATAATGAAGCAGAATTAGACGAAGTTGTAAAGAGTTTACCTGGTATAACAAAAAACGTAGGAGATATCACCGAACAAGCTAATACAATAATTGCTAAAGTAGAACCTGATATTTCATTAATAACGAGTAAAGTATCTGGTATAGTAGACAAAGCTGAGTCAGCAACTGGTAATGTCACAAATACCGTAGATTACTTAACATCTTCAGTTGTCGATACTACTGATAACATTAAATATGGTATTAACTCAGTAACGGATTATTTAGCATTGATTTATGAAATTATACAGGTACTTCGAACTGCAATCAGAAGAAGATAACAAAATATAGAATGATGAAAACAAGAGAGCATTTAGCTCTCTTTCTTGCTTATTGTATGATTATTTGATAATATAAGATAACGGTATCATTGTGGGGGTATAAAAGATGAAAATAAAGTTTATTATTAATCCTTCATCTGGTTTACAGGATTGTGAAAAACAACTAAATAAAATTAATGATTTATTAATTTTAAACCATAAGGTCGATAGAGTATATACTGAAAAACAAGATGATGCTAAGTTATATACTCTTGACGCAATCAGAGATGAATACGATTGTATAATAGTTTCCGGAGGCGATGGAACTGTTAACGAGATAGCTAATGCTGTTGGAGCTACCAAATCACAAATACCTGTTGCGATTCTTCCTAATGGTACGATTAACGATTTTTCCAAGTATATCGATACTCCGACAGAACCGGAGAAGTTTGTACATATGCTTGAGGAATTTAAAACTATAGATATAGATTTAGGATGCATAAATGGTAATTACTTTGCAAATGTAGCAGCTATTGGTTCTATATCTCAAATAGCACATGAAGTAGAAAAAGACACAAAGGCGTCATTGGGGAAGATGGCTTATTATCTAGAAGGAGTAAAGAAGATTCCCGATATTTTTAATAAGACAATTCGGATCAGGTTAGAGACTAAAGAGTTTTTTTATGAAGAAGAAGCAATAGTACTTGTGATTTCAAATACAACATCTATAGGTGGATTTAAAAAACTAGCTCCAAGAGCTAGAATAACTGATGGACTTTTTGATGTTATATTAATTAAAAAGACTGATTTATTTGGTGCGGCAGATGTTTTATTAAAGTCATTAAGCGGAGATCATATTAACAATGAGAATGTTCTGTACTTTCATACCGATCACCTTAAAGTCACAGCCATAGAAGATTCTGATGTACCATTTGATATTGATGGTGAATTCGGTGGTTATTTACCTGCTGAGTTTAGTGTGTTACCTGAACAGTTTAGAGTTATTATAGATAATAAAATTGAAGGAGTGTGAGATTATGTCATCACCAACAATAAAGGATGTAGCAAAGTTAGCCGGGGTATCGATTTCGACAGTTTCAAGAGTCATGAATGAATCTAAACCAGTAAGTCCTGAATCGAGAAGAAAAGTAGAAGATGCCATTAAAAAACTGGATTTTAAAAGAAACGAATTAGCTAGAAGTCTTGTTATGAAACGATCCAATGTTATCGGGGTTATAGTCAAAGATATAGGAATTCCATATATGGCACAAATTGTCAGAGGAGTTGAAGAGGTGGGTAGAATGTATAAATACGACATCCTTCTTTCATCTTCATATGGAGATTCGGAACAAGAGAAAAAGCTTGTAGACTTTTTATTTCGAAAACAAGCTGAAGCAATACTTCTAGTTACCGAAAATGTTAATGCTGAAGTTGTTGTTAAATTAAAAGAAAATGAAACTCCATTTATTCAATTAGATAAGTTTTATGAAGGAGACTTTCATACAGTAAGTATCGATTATATAAAAGCTGCATATGAAATGACAAAGTACCTGATAGAATTAGGCCATGAAGAAATCCTGTTTATAAAAGAATTCCAAAATAGTAAAGTAGGTAACGAAAAACATAGTGGATACAAAAAAGCTATTCAAGAGTTCAACCTTACAGAGCATAGCATCACCGTTGAAAGTAATGATGTTTCAGATGGTTATGATTTGGGAGACGAAATCATGGATATTGTAAGCAAGGAAGGCATAACAGCGGTATTTGCCAGTGAAGACAATCTAGCTATTGGTTTTATAAACTATTGTTATGATAAAGCAATTACCGTACCTGATGAATTAAATGTAGTGGGATTCGGTGATGAATACTTAGCTTCTATTTATAGACCTACAATCACAACAGTTCAGGAACCTTATTATGATATCGGAGCTGTTGCTATGAGAAGGCTTGTTAAAGCCCTCAAAAAAGAAGAAGAAATTGATAATACTGTATATCTACCAACCCAAATAATGAAAAGAGAATCAACATCAGAAGTGTAAAATAAAGCATCTTAGATTTTTCTAAGATGCTTTATTTGAATTTGTTTATTACGAAATTTTTGAATAATTTATTAATAGGCACATATTGCATATCATCGTTATACACAAAATAAAAATGTCTTTTTAAATCTAGTCCTTGAACCCTATACTTTGTAAGATGATAATCATTTATGCAAGACTCATATTCGTATTTTGATATTATTGTTGCTCCAAGTCCTCTTTCTACCATGTGTAGTATTGTTGAAGAGTCTTCAACAATTGCAACTTGGTTTAAATCAGAAAGCGTTATACCGGCTAGGTTTAACTGAGTTTCAAACAGAGATCTGGTTCCTGAACCTTCTTCTCTAAGTATCAGTGGATGCTTTTTTAATTCATCCAAACTTATAATAGCATCTAATGTCGATTGAGATTTAACAGAGTTTGATGTTAAAAATACTAGTTCATCGTCCATGATTCGGTGATATGATAGCTTTGGTGCATCGACTTTCATGCCTACAAATCCAAAATCCGTTTCACCAATCATTAGTCCATCTATTACACTTTGAGAATCATCGTTTAAAAGAGAGTAACTTATCCCTGGGTAATCTGTAGAAAAATCACGTAAGAGTGAAGGGAGAAAGAATTTTCTGGGTACAGAACTAGCGTATATATTTAAATGTCCTTCCATATTTTCATTATAAGATCTTAACTCTACAGCCATACTTTTGTAGGCGTGTATAATATTTTTAGCGTGATTATACAGTATATTACCCGCTTTAGTTAAGCTTACATTTCTCTTGGATCTAATAAAAAATATCGTATCTAATTCTTTTTCCAGATTACTAATATGGTTAGAAACCGTAGGTTGTGAAACATATAGTAGTTCTGCAGCCTTTGTAAAACTCTTATTCTCTACAACTGCCACAAAGGTTTCTAATTGTCTTATATCCATAATTTCAACCTCCTATTAACTCTATGAAAATTATATATCATTTGTCATGGATTATCAAATAACATATATTAATAAATAGATTAATCTATTAGATTGTTCTATATATCCCATGTAAACGATTGATTTATGGCAAAATATTTGATAGAATAACATTATGGTAATAACAAAACTATGAAGGAGGTTTACCAATGGTTGAAAAAACGATAATAGTAAAAAATGAAACTGGACTTCATGCACGTCCTGCAGCATCACTTGTTCAGTTTGTTAAAAACTTTCCAGGATCAGTAGAAATAGTAAAAGATGGAAAGGTAGCAAATGCAAAAAGTATTTTTAATGTTATGTCACTAGGTATTTCTAAAAACACAGAGATAACTGTAAGAGTTAGTGGAGAAAACGAAGAAGAAAACTTAGACAAATTAGTTGAATTTATTGAAAAATTAAGTGAATAAAATGAAAATAGGATGTAGAAAATACATCCTATTTCTTTATTGATAATTAAGGGGGAAGCATTGATGAATAATTTTGTTAAAGGGATTGTGGCGTCAGAAGGAATCGCTATTGGACCTGTATACAAATTTGAAAAAGTTGAGCTCATCATCCCGGAAGACCTAATTGATGAGTCAGAAGTTAATGATCAAGTAAAGTTATTTAATGAATCAGTAAAAAATTATATTGTGTATTTAGAATCAAAAGTAGATCAAGAGACTAGTCAAAGTGAAATATTTGCTGCTCATATTGGAATGCTTGAAGATCCTTTTTTAATAGAAACTACCGAAGAAAAAATAAAAAACGATAAGAAAAATGCTGCACTTGCTCTTAAAGAAACATCTGATGAGATAATTCTCATGATGCAATCCCTGGATGATCCTTATCTAAAAGAAAGAGCAGCGGATTACAAAGACATTAAAGCACAACTGCTTCATAGGATTATGGGTATAGATATGCCTAGTTTAGCGGATATGACTGAAAGATCAGTTATTGTAGCAGAAGATCTAACTCCATCAGATACATCCACTATGAATGTTGAGCTGGTAGAAGGTATCGTAACTGATTTAGGAGGAAAGACTGCTCATACCTCAATAATTGCGCAAACATTAGGCATACCTGCACTCGTCGGACTTAAAGATGTTTCCCAAAATTTAGAGAATGGCCAAATGGTTATTGTTGACACTGAAAAAGAACTACTTATTATAGATCCTTCAGAAGAAACAATTACTGAATACAAAGAAAAATCAAAGTTGATGCAAGAAGAAAAAACAAGACTTGAGAAGCATATGTTTGAATCTGCAATAACAAAAGACGGTAAGGATATAGAAGTTTTTTGTAATATTGGCGGAATTTCTGATTTAGAACTTGGAATTTCGAACGGTGCTGAAGGAGTAGGGCTTTTTAGAACTGAATTCTTATATATGGAACGTAGTGATTTCCCGGATGAGGAGACTCAGTATAAGGTATATAAAGAAGCTGCTGAAATGCTTGAAGGGAAACCACTTACCATACGTACTCTCGATATAGGTGGAGATAAAGGTTTGCCGTACTTTGAATTTCCAAAGGAAGAAAATCCATTTTTAGGATGGAGAGCTCTTAGGATATGCTTTGATCTTCCTGAAGTTTTTAAAACGCAGCTTAGAGCAATTTTGAGAGCCTCTGCACATGGTAAGGTCCTTATACTGCTGCCGATGGTTATAAGTGTTGAAGAGATAATTAAAGTCAAAGAATACATCGAAGATTGCAAGGCTGAACTAAGAGATGACGAAATAAAATTTGACGAAGACATCGAAGTTGGCATTATGATAGAAACACCTGCATCTGTGACAATGGCTGATGAATTAATAAAACATGTGGATTATTTTTCAATAGGGACTAACGACCTTACACAGTATCTATTAGCTGCTGATAGAGGAAACCAGAAAATTGCTCATCTATATGACAGCTATAATCCTGCTGTTCTAAGGAGTATAAAAATGGTTATAGATGCTTCACATAAGGCCGGTAAATGGACAGGTATGTGTGGAGGATTTGCAAGCGACCCCAAAGCGACAAAACTGCTATTGGGATTAGGTTTGGATGAATTTTCTGTCGTAGCAAGTAACATTCCTAAGATCAAGGATATAATAAGAAATAATTCTTTAGATGACTGTGTTAATTATGCAAATCATATTATTAACCTTTCCACGTTATCAGAAATTCACGAATTTAAAGATAAACAATAAATAATAAAGGTCGGTATTCCGACCTTTTAATAATTAATAGATACAAAACAGGGGGGAAAATGCTGAATTTGTTAATATCTCGTAACTATGAAGCAAATATGGGTTATATATATAATAATATACGTGACAATTTATCTAAAGGCATAATATCTTATTTATTTGTACCGGATCAATATACCTTATTATCAGATATTAACCTTATGAACGAATTAGATCTTGACTCTATCATTGATGTTAAGATAAAAAGCTTCACCAGTTTTTCAAATGAAATACTGGAACTTTATGGCGGAATAAAAAGAAACATTATTTCAGACTCTGGAAAGTCTATGCTCATTAAAAGTATCTTGATAGACAACAAAAATGAACTTAAATTTTACTCTAAAAACATCGGTTCAAGTGGGTTTGTATCCGAATTAATACAAACTATTGATGAATTAAAAGAGAATAATATTAACCCTGAAGATCTATTAGAGAAAATTAAAAGTACAGATTTAAATCCTGGATTTGTAAATAAAATCAGAGAACTAGCTATTATTTATAAGCTCTATAATGAAAAATTAGTGGGTCATTATATTGACAATAATGATCGTTTGGAAATTCTTATCGAGAAACTAGATGATGCAAAACACTTAAAAAATATAAACTTTTATTTTACTAATTTCCATGACCTTAATGAAAAAGAAATTGAGATAATCGAAAAGCTATTAAATTTAGGATGCAATATTACATTTTCACTTATTTTAGACCCTAAAATTATAGAAACAGGGGTAGTAGATACAGTAGATGACGGTGAAATCTTTATTACTACTTTTACATTATATAATCGTCTAATTAAACTTAGTAAAATCAAACCAACTATAATCAGACATCAATCGAGCTCTGAGGGGGATATTTCAAAACTTGCTAATAATATATTTTCGTATAAACCTGCTACTTTTGAGAATACTCCATATAATATCTCACTATTTGAATCAGACTCTACTGAAAATGAAGTTAGATTCATAGCTGAAACTATTAAAAAACATATTATAGAAGATAATTTAAGATATTCAGACTTTAGTGTTATTACAACCGACGAGAGTGAATATGATAGACTTATAACGAGGATATTCTATGAAGAAGATATACCTGTCTTTTTAGACAGAAAAAAGAAACTGACCAATAATCCACTTGCAAAATTTCTTCTGGCAATTTTAAATCTAAGAGCAAATAAATTAAATATTGATGATGTTATGCAGGTTGTAAAGTTTTGTTTTAATAGTGAATATAGAACAGAAGTGGAATTATTTGAAAAATTTGTTAAAACAAGAAGAATTAGAGATAAGATGTATTTTAATGACAAGTATTTTGAAATGGACGACGAGTACTTTGAAAACTTAAGTCCAAAAAGCAAAGAAAATGCGATAGTACTTTATAATGCAACAAATATGATAAGAAAGAAATTTTTAGAACTTATCAGTGATTATTATCTTTCCAGTTCTGAGATGACAATAAATAAACAAATTGAAAATCTCTTTAATTTGTTGACAAAGGATGAGATTATAAATCCCATAAACCAATTCATAAAATCTCAAGAAGAATACGAAGAGTTAAATTCTGAGAATACTCAGGTATGGGATATGTTTGTTTTTGCAATAGACCAATTAGCTGAGATTTCAGGTGAACAGATATTTGATAATTTAGAGTTTTCACAATTACTTCGTGATGGTCTTGAAGATCAAAAGATAGGTATTGTTCCTCCTTCGCAAGACGTAGTATTAATAGGGAGCATATTAAGGACAAGAGCAAATAACTCAAAGATTGTATTCATAGTTGGACTAAACGATCTATACTTACCTAGGAAGATAGTAAGAGCAGGTATCATATCAGATGATGAAAAAGAGCTATTAAAAAATCATGACATAGTACTTCCTATAAAAGAAATAGAGTACAGACATGAAGAGATGCTGAGCATTTATCTAAATATACTAAGAGCTAAAACTCATTTGTATCTATCCAGATCAAATATGAATTCCTCAAACGAAGTGATGACATCTTCGATTTATTATAATCAAGTTTTAAGAATATTTCCAAATATCTTAAAGTATAAAAGTCATAGCTTTTTAAGCAAAATTAAATATTCTAAAGGATTCTTGATTAAATCAATGATAAACCATTTAAAATCTAGTGATATTGGCGCTCAAGATAATAAGTCCAGACTTGCAAGTGGACTGTATTCATATTTACACAATAAGGAAGAATATGAGAAGCTTTTGAGAATAATACAAATGGGATTTGATGCAGATAGGTTAACATCTCTTAAAACTAAGACATCTGAAAGTATATATAGTGATTTAAACTCGATGTCTATATCAAGGATACAAACTTATTCCAGGTGCCCATATAAGCATTTTATTAGATACGTAATCAACCCTGAAGAACAGGAGCCATTTGATATAGATTATTTTGAAATAGGAAACCTAGCGCATAATGTAATGTCAAAATATATTAGAGATTATAAAAAGGATCCAAATAGATTTATAAACCTCAAAAGAGAAGACTTTAATGAAATTGTGGAAGTATACTTAGGTGAAGACATTGATAAGATGATAGATAGTCATAGAAAAGAAGATTCTAAAAATCAAGTCATACTTGAGGTTGCTAAGAAAAGTATTGCACTTGGTGCATTCAATGTTACTAAACATTTGTCACTGAGTTCATTTGAAACCAGAGGCGATGAGCTGGTTTTTGGTGACCGAGGTATAATACCTGGACTTATTATTGAGTACAAGGATAAAAGGATTGTACTTGAAGGAATTATAGATAGAGTAGATACGCTAGAAGTAGACGACACAGAATATGTAATCGTCATGGATTATAAGACTGGAATGCAGGCATTTAATCTATCCTTTGCTCTTTCGGGCATAGAAATACAGCCCCCAATATATCTTAAAGCCTATACTGAATCAGGACTAATGGATAGTAAAAGTCCTGCCGGCTTCTTTTACCTTCCTATCAGAGAAGAACTTATTAACACTGAAAGCGACGATGAAGAAGCAATTATGACTGAAGTGCTAGAAAGTCTTATGATGGATGGTGTAGTAATCAAAGATAAAGAGATAATAAAGTCCATAGACGATAATATAGATACTCGTTCTTCAGTTATTAGATTTAGGGGACGAAAAAGAGACATTCTAGAAAAAGACAATGTCCTTGACAAAGATAAATTAAATGAACTGCTAGATGATGTTATTAATAAGACTAAGACAGCTGTTATGAATATTATGGATGGTGATATTAGAGCGGTTCCATATATTTATAATAAAGTTAGCGAATGTACCAGATGCGATTATGGAAGCATCTGTAAATTTTCACTTAAAAAAGACAAAACTTACAGGTCAATAAAGAAGGTTGATTGGCAAGAATATAAGGTGGATGATGATGGAAATTAAATATACAAAAGCACAAGAAGAGTCGATATATGATAGAGGCAATAATTTATTAGTTTCTGCAGCGGCAGGATCCGGTAAGACCTTGGTATTGGTCAAACGGATTATAAGCATTATGCTTGAGCAAAAGATTGATATCGATAGAATGCTAATTGTTACATTCACAAATGCTGCTTCAAATCAGATGAAAGAAAAAATTAGAGAAGAAATTGAAGTTTTATTACAATCAGATACTAAAAACGTAATATTTCTAAGGAAACAGCTTAGAAAATTAAGTAATGCAAACATATCAACTATGCATTCGTTTTGTATAGGTCTTTTGAGGAACAACTTTCAATACCTAGGCATTGACCCCAATTTTAGTATTGTAAATCCGGCTTCTGAAATTGTGTTAAAAGATAGAGCGCTGGCGTTCGCATTAGATATTGAATACAGTGAGAAGAGAGAAGATTTTAAAAATCTAGTTGAGGGCTATGGTGGAAGAAGAGGAGAGAGAATTCCTGAGATAATCGATGATATATACAATAAAATTCAATCTGAAATTTATCCTACAGAATGGCTAAAAGATTGTATAGAAGAATTTGAACCTGAAGCAATAATGAAAACAGTCAAAGAATCTATTTCAGAATCACTATATAACGCGTATAACTTAGTCCGAGAGGCGTACAATATAGCTCAAGACCCCTTGGGTCCCCACGGCTATATAAATGCCTTAGAAGACGATTTAAGTCAACTAGATCGTTTACTTGAGATTTTAAACACTAGTGAGTATGATGAATTAATAAATACTTTGCCAAATATTAAGTATACAAGGCTGAGTGGAAGAAAATCTGAAGATGAGGAGCTAAAAGAGACCGCAAAGTTCTTAAGGGATGAGCACAAAAAAATACTAAACAATATCAAGAAAGAGTTTGAAACGAAAACAAGGGAAAGAATCATAAATGAAACAAAATTATCAAATATCTACCTTAAAGCCATAGTTAGAATAATACTAAATTATGAAAATGAATTTAATAGGTTAAAAGCAGAAAAAGCAACTTTAACTTTTTCTGACATCGAACATCTGACTGTAAAACTTTTAAATGATGCAGAGATTGCAAAAGAAATAAAATCTGGGATTGATTATATCTTCTTTGATGAATACCAGGATATAAATCCGCTTCAAGAATTTATTATAGAAAAGTTGTCCGGAAATAATAATTTGTTTTTTGTAGGGGATATTAAACAATCAATTTATAGATTTAGATTGTCAGATCCTGGACTATTTAACACTAGATACGATGATTATAGCCAGAACAATAAAAAAGGAAAGGTAATAAACTTATCTCAAAACTTCCGGTCTAGTCCGGCTGTGCTCGAATACTTAAATTTTCTGTTCAGTAGTTTACTGACTAAGAAACTTGGTGAAGTTGATTATCTCTCTGAAGGTCAAGCTCTTGTTCCGGGTAAGGATGTAGTGGACGATGGTAGTGTACACTTAGTTTTAAACAACGAAATTCAAGGGACTGAAGAAATACATGAAAACTCTTCGTATATAGCAAATGAAATTAAAAGACTTGTAAATGAATGTGGTTATGAATACAAAGATATAGTAATACTGCTTAGAACGATTAGAAATAGGATTGAACCTTACGAAGAAGCTCTCAGGGAGAGTAATATTCCTTATTTCTCCGATGTTTTCAATGTTAGCTTAAGCGATCCTGAAGTTAGTATTTTTATAAATTATTTAAAGATTATAAACAATTATAAAGATGACATGGCACTTCTATCATCATTACTTAGTCCTTTTGGAGGATTGAATGAGGATGATATCTCCAGAGTTAAGATAATAGATAAGGATGCTCTATTTTATGAATGTTTAAAAGAGTATAGAAATGTGTTTAATGATGATCTATCAGTAAAGATAGATGTGTTTTTTCAAAAACTTATAGAATATAGAGGAGAATTAAATAAGAAAAAACTTTCTGAATTTGCTTATTATATTGCATATGAATCAGGATATATATCGTACTTGGAAGCTCTATTCTTAGGCGAGCAAAAAGTTCAAAACCTTATGGCTTTTATAATGAGAATTGAAGAGTTCGAGGAGTTTTCGCATTCGGATTTATCAGGTTTTTTAAATCACGTGGATAGACTTTTAAAATCACCGTCAGAATCGCTTGAACCGACACAACTTATTTCAGGGGCTGACAATGTTGTGAGAATAATGTCGATTCATAAGAGTAAAGGATTGGAATTTCCAATTGTATTTGTTGGAGATTTGGAAAGACAATTCACACTTCAAGAGTCTAGAGATCCATTTATGGTGGATAAAGAACTTGGGATTGGATGTAAAGTTGCTGATTTGGATAAAGGTTCCATTTATTCGACAACACACAGAAAAATACTTGAAGCAAAGAAAAAAGATGAGATGAATTCGGAGGAGATGAGATTACTATATGTCGCGACTACTAGAGCAAAAGACAGGTTATATCTTGTTGGAAAGGTAAGAGATGTAGAAAGACATATACAAAAAACTGTTCAGACACCTAAAATGTCAGTTATAGAAAATAGTAAATCAATGCTAGACTGGATTAGTGCAGTGGCGTTAAAAGATAAAGTAAATTATGATGTAGTATCGAATTATACAGATTATGATTTTCAGAGTAATTACTTTGTAAACAGTGATAATACCGACAAATATCACTTACAAATTAATCTAGAAGGATTTGAAAGCATTCCAAAAGAAGAAATTAAACCTGAGGTGCTGTCTGATGCTTCACAAGGCGAGTTTGATTTAGCATTTGAATTTAAGTATCCTCACATAGACGATACTAAGCTACCATTTAAGAAAACAGTTTCTGAAATTACAGCAAAAAATGTTAATAAAACCGATGATACCTATGATTTTCAGCAATATTTTGAGATTCGTAGTGTAGATATTATAAATAAGCTGCCTAAAATTTTGATGAGTCAAGATAGAATTTCGAGCGCTGAGGAAGGAAGTCTGATACATTTTGTTTTCCAAAATATTTCGATTAAGAAACATAATATAGAATCCGTAGTTGATGAAATAGAAAGAATGGTTTATCTGGAGCTATTAACAGAGCAAGAGTCTAAGGTAATTGATCCAATGATTTTTGTTAATTTCTTTAATTCTAAATTAGGAGAAAGACTAATTAAAAATATTAACACATTAAAAAGAGAAACCTCGTTTACAATGCGTTACGAAAACATATTTCTTGATGGCCAAGTAGATTGTTATTTTGAAGAGGATGGAAAAATAGTTTTATTGGACTTCAAATCAGATAAAACAATCTCCCTGACGAGATATAAACATCAGCTAGATCTTTATCAAAGAGCTATCGAACTGGCAATGGAATATAAAGTTACTGAAAGATATATTTATTGGACGAGATTTAATAATTTCACAAAATTATAGACTTGTATTTGATAAGTTTTAATGATAATATAATAAATGCTAGGGGTGCCTTTGAGGCTGAGAACGTAAGTAACCCTTTACCTGATCCGGGTAATGCCGGCGTAGGGAAGTGTTTCTAGAATTTTTGACCCCTTTTTTAGGGGTTTTTTTATTGGGAGGAATAGATGAAGACAAATACAAATTTAAGAATGATAGTTGAAGGCGGAGTTATGATTGCACTTGCCTCGGTACTTAGTATAGTGACCCTCTACAGGATGCCACAAGGAGGATCAGTAACAGCTGCGTCCATGATGCCGATAATGTTATTTGCAATGAGATGGGGTGCAATTAAAGGAATTGTAGTGGGTACATTATATGGCATCATACAGTTTCTAATTGATCCATTTATGGTATCTCCAATACAGATGCTCTTAGACTATCCGATTGCTTTTGGAGTATTAGGTTTCGCTGGAGTTGTCAGGAGTTCATTAAAAGGTGGCAAAACTCGTATTAGATTAGTAATTTTAGGATGTGCATTAGGAATGATTTTAAGGATGATTTCACATGTCATCTCCGGTGTTGTATTTTTTAAAGAATTTGCCGGTGGAATGAATCCATGGTTGTTCTCAATACAATATAATGGTTCTTATATGTTAGTTGAGCTTATAATAACCTCTATACTTATTTATTTTATTTGGCCAACAGTAGAAAAAGCTGCACCTTCTGTGATTAATTAGAAAGAACTACAATGGATTAATATTCACCTATTAGATTATTCTTGATACCCTAGCAATCTAAGAATAATTTAATACAAGGAAAAAGACATAAAAACGGCAGATTAGAACATATTAATCTGCTATTTTTATTCTAATAATTGTTGATATATGGATAAATTATGTTATGATTAATATAAGGTGGTGTTAGTATGAAGAAAAGAATTTTAGCATTGTTTATGAGTATTTGTATACTTACTTCTAGCCTCGCTTTTGCTGCTGTCGATTTGCCAATGGAGAGGATTTCCGGAAGTAATAGATATGAAACGGCAGTTAATATTAGCAAAAAAACATTTGAAAGTGCAGGTACGGTTCTAATAGCGAACGGATATAATTATGTAGATGCTCTTGCCGCATCCAGTCTTGCTGCAGCTATTGAATCTCCAATATTATTAACCGATGCAGGGAATCTACCGGCACAGACGATTAGTGAAGTTCAAAGATTAAGAGCTACAAAAGCAATAATTCTAGGCGGAGAGAGAACAATAAATTCGAGTGTTCAAAATAAATTAAATGATTTGGGTCTTGAAACTGTTAGAATTGGTGGTCAAGATAGGTTTGAAACCTCTGAGCTAATCTTTGAAGAACTAAAGAGATATTCTGAAATCTTTGAGGTCATGATTGCAACCAATGAAATTGATGCACTTGCATCAAGTCCAGTTAGATCTACAAATATTCCGCTTTTACTTATTAATAAGAATTCTCCATCGAGTTTTGTTGGTGATCTGAATTTAAAAAAGACTGTAATCGGTGGAGAACTTCAAATAGATAATAATCTATACAATAAAATAAAGGCGGATAAAAGAATCAGCGGTTCTAATAGATATGAAACAGCTGCTCTATTGGCAGGGATGATAGAATCAAAGACCGCCATAATTGTAAATTCAGAGAACTTAGTTGATGCTTTCACAGCTTCTTCTTATGCAACAAAAAACAACTATCCAATACTGCTTAGTAATAATAAAAAAGCTGATGATAAAACAAAAGAGCATATTATAAAGACTGGGTACCAAAAATTAATATTAATTGGTGGTCCTAGTGTTCTCAGTAATGATATTTTTAAAGAATACAATAATCTAAGAGAACCTAAAAACATAAATATCAAAGGCAGTTCGGGAAATTATAACATAGATTATTCTTATTTTGGACAATTTAGTAATTCAGGAACAGAATGGTGGTTTAGACATCCGGTTTCGTACTACGATGGTACTAAAGCTACCATAGAGGATTATAGACAAAGTACAATAAGTAAATTTGGGGCATTGTGGCAAGCGCCGGAAACAGGTACTAAAACTGTTTATCTAACTTTTGATGAAGGCTATGAATATAATAATAATACAGCTAAACTGCTTGATATCGCTAAACAAAAAGATGTAAAGTTCACTTTCTTTTTAACCGATGCATATATAAATCAAAGTCCGGAAATAGTAAAAAGAATGGCGGCTGAAGGTCATTTAGTAGGTAATCACTCCATGAGACATGAGAGGGGATCGGAAATAGCTGCAAGATCAGTTGACGCCACAATTGAAGAATATAATCAGCTAGAGACCAAGTATGAAAACCTGACCGGTGCAAAAATGAGCAAGTTCATGAGACCACCTTATGGTGATTATTCAGATAGATATTTGGCTATACTACAAGAACTTGGATATGTTCCTGTATTTTGGAGTTTTGGATATCATGATTGGGATATATACGATCAGCCTAGCCAATCATATGCATTGGATAGTATTTTAAAACAATTACATGATGGATCTATTATACTACTGCATACAATATCAAATACCAATATAGAAATTATGCCTAAACTGATTGATGAGATTAAAGCTAAAGGATATAAAATAGAGACTCTGGATAAATTAGAAATATAGTATAAGTATACAACATAATACTCTATAAAATAAGTATTTAAACAACTAAAAAAGCCTCGATTGGAGGCTTTTTTTAATCAACAGAATTTGCAAATTTATATTTTGCGTCAAGTGGGATGGGTTTGTCTATAAGCATGCTACCAAGGCAAGTATCACCGTCGTAGATTACTGCAACCTGTCCGGGAGTAATTCCTTTAAATGGTTCAAACTCAAGCAAAGCTCTATCGTTATCCAATAATTTCATATCAATTTTAACATCGGGTTGTCTATATCTAAACTTTGCTGTCAGATTCTTTGAATTAGGACTTTTTCCGGAAATCCAGTGAATACTATCTGCGTATAGTGCTACTGAATAATTTGCAGGATGACTTTCAGACTGAGCAACATATACTTCGTTTTTCTCAAGGTTTTTACCGACTACAAACCATGGTTCACCGGATCCGACTCCACCAATGCCTAGTCCTCTTCTTTGTCCATTAGTATAATGAATAATTCCGGAGTGTTCGCCGATCTTTGCCATAGTATCGACATTGATAATATCTCCAGGTTTTGTAAATAGATATTTATCTAAAAATTCATTAAAATTTCGTTCTCCTATAAAGCATACTCCGGTTGAATCTTTCTTTTTAGCTGTAATAAGATTATTTTCTTCTGCAATCTTTCTTACCTCGGATTTTAACATATCTCCAATAGGGAAGATGGTCTTAGAAAGCGCATTGGCAGTAATTCTTGACAGGAAGTAACTCTGGTCCTTAGATTGATCTACTCCTCTAAGAAGGATTTTTTTATCACGATCCACCCTTGCATAATGCCCCATAGCAATGTAGTCACCTTCAATAGTTAATGCATATTTTAGAAATGCATTAAATTTTATCTCTTGATTACACATGACATCAGGATTAGGAGTACGACCTCTTTTATACTCATTTAAAAAATAAGTAAATACGGTGTCCCAATATTCTTTTTCAAAATTAATTGTATAAAAAGGAATCCCTAAGTGATGAGCTACTCTTCTTGCATCATCAGCGTCATCCGTAGCTGTACATATTCCGTCAGGATCTGTTTCGTCCCAGTTTTTCATAAAGAGTCCAATAACATCGTATCCTTGCTCTTTTAGCAGTAGTGCTGCAACAGATGAGTCGACTCCACCACTCATTCCTAAAATAACTTTTTTCATTTTTTCACCTTCTTTATAACTATGTGTATTATATAAAAAGATTAAAATAATTACAAGGATAGTCTATTGTATAATAAGTTGTAAGATTTAATATGAAAATACTGGGCATAAGTATTAATAAGGTTAAAACTATGTTATTATATATAATACGATTAGATTTAGGAGGTTTACTATGAAAAAAATCTATTTAAAATTAATTATAGCACTATTAATAGTATATGTAATAGGTGTGGGTATTTTCTCAATAATGACATATCCAAATACAACAGTATCAGGAGAAGTTAAGAGTTTTGTTAGAATTGATTCCGCATATGATAGGAATTATCAGAGCAGAAAATTAGAAATAAACGGAAGAAACAATAAAAGTACAACTCTGACTGCTCCACAAATATCATATTCTGAAACGATAAAATCAGGTGAAAGATTAAACCAGAATCAGTTTATTTGGCCAATTGCTGTATTTCAAAATCATAATTATAATCCCGAATATGATTATGCATATAATGAACAACAGCTTGAGGACTTTATAAGTGATTCAGCTCTAATGAAAGACACTAAACTGCCTGAGAATGCAAGTTTACAATTTGTAAACGGTAAATATGAGATAAAAGCTAGTTCACCGGGAGACACTCTTAATTTAGAACAAGCTAAAAACAAAGTACTAGAGAGTTTTTTAGCGGGTGAGACGTCGATTCAATTGGAAGATGAATATGTAAAACCTGAAATAACCGAAGATAGTGAAGAAATAATCAAAAAGATGGAAGATGTTAATAAGATTATTTCTATGAAGATCTCATATGATTTTGGTGAAGACAAAGAAGTTCTAGAGGGAGAAAAACTGCTTGATTTATTCAAATATACAGGGGATGGCTATGAACCTCTTAGGGAACAGGTATATGAATATTTAAGACAGTTGGCCATTGAATATGACACATATAGTGAAAATGCTGAAAGACAGTTTGAGGCAACCGGAATAGGTACCATTACCGTTAAAGGTGGAATTTACGGTTGGCAAATGGATGTTGAAGAGTCAACCAATGAGCTAATGAAAGTGCTAGCTGAGCGCGAGTCTAAAGATATGGTGCCTGTATTTTTAAATGAAGGATTACAAAGAGGTAAAAATGATATTGGAAATACCTATATTGAAATTGATATAAATAGACAACATCTATGGTATTATAAAAACGGCGAACTTATGACCAACACTGCTATAGTAACTGGTGATCCTACAAGGGGTGTTGCTACTCCAACGGGTGTCTGGAAAGTATGGTCTAGAGAAAAGGATAGATCACTTGTAGGGATTGTTCCGGAAGGATCAGCAGACTATTCATCTTATGTAGATTTTTGGATGCCGGTAAACTGGGCAGGAGTAGGAATCCATAACTCTAGATGGAGAACAGAGTTTGGCGGAAATATTTATAATGGTAGCGGTAGTTATGGATGTATTAATCTTCCATACGATCCTTCTAAAATTATATTTGATAATGTTGAAATTAACACACCTGTAGTCGTCTATTAACTAAATGAATTTAAAGTATTATAAAAGCCAGGGGTATCCCTGGCTTTATTTTATTGGTCTAATAATTCTGTTAAATCACTTAGTCTATCTTCTTTTAACTTGTGTGCCATGGTCTTTGCTATACGCATTAAACCATATACATCATCATCGCAAGCTGCACATTTTGCTTCGACAATCTCAGGAATTAATTCAAATTTGCTGTTTTCACCAAATTCTTTTAGTGCTTTAACGGCGCCGCCACTCCACGCATATGAACCAAATACACCTAATACATGATTTTCAATCTTATTCATTTCAATAATATTTACAAGTTTTGTCATCAATGGGAATGTGTAGTTGTTATAGGTACAGCTTCCTAAAATTAGGCCTTTATATTTCCATATTTCACTTAAGATATAAGATTCATGAGTTTTTGAAACATCGAAAACTTTGATATTGCTAATGCCTTGTACTGCAAGTTCTCTGGCAATAATTTCAGCCATTCTTTGGGTATTGCCATACATTGATCCATATACAATGACAACACCTTCTTCAACCTCATATCTTGACCATTTATCATAAAGTTCAATTATTTTTTCAGGATGAGTTCTCCAGATAGGGCCATGTACAGGACATACCATAGAGATTTCAAGTCCGGATAATTTTTTAAGAGCAGATTGCACTTGTTTACTAAATTTGCCTACTATGTTAGAGAAGTATCTTCTAGTCTCTGAAGCATAAAAGTCAAGATTGATCTCATCGTCAAATATGGTTCCATCCAGTGCGCCAAAACCACCAAAAGCATCTTGTGAAAATAGAATTTTACTCTTAGGTTCATAGCTTACCATTGACTCTGGCCAGTGGACCATTGGCGTAGTAAAGAATTGTAGTTGTCTATCTCCAAGATCTAGCGTCTCTCCATCTTTAACTTCAAGAGTATTATCGACTATACCGTAAAACTCTTCAAGATACTGAATAGTTCTCTTATTACCAACTATCTGAACATTTGGGTATAATTCTCTTATAGTGTTTATAGCACCAGAGTGATCCGGTTCCATATGATGTATTACTAGATAATCAAGTGGTTTACCGTCAAGAGCTTCTTTAAGTTTTGCAGTGAAATCAGAAACCTTATTGACCTTTACTGTGTCTAAAAGTGCAGTCTTTTCTGCATTTATAAGATATGAGTTATATGAGACGCCATTTTCAAGTGGCCATAGATTCTCAAATAAATGTGTATCTCTGTCGTTAACGCCTACATAATGTAAAAAATCATTAATTCTAACGGAAAGTAGTTCCATAAAGCTCCTCCTTATGATATGTTATATCATTATTGTATAATATTGAGTTTAAATTGCAAGCATTTAATACTATAATTAAGACTAATCATTTGTTAACTTTGTATTTTATAAAATTTTATTGTATAATATAACATATTTAAAAAATATGGAGGGGTAAGTATGAAAAAGATTATAAAAATACTCTTAGCTATGAGTATTATCTCGTTAATGATAGTTGGTTGTGGTCAAAATACAGAAAAAGAGACCAAAACTGATACTACAGAAACAACCGAAAAAACTGAAAAAGCTGAAACAACGGAAACAGATGAAAAATCAGAAAATACTTTTGTAGTAGGCATGGAAGCTGCTTATGCTCCGTTTAACTGGACGCAAGTAGATGATAGCAATGGAGCAGTTCAATTGGATGGACTTAAAGAATATGCTGGTGGTTATGATGTCGAGATAGCAAAAATCATAGCAAAAGAACTTGGCAAAGAACTAGTTGTTAAAAAGATGGAATGGGATGGACTTCCACTATCTATTTTATCAGGAAAAATTGACGCTGTAATAGCTGGCATGTCACCTTCAGATACAAGAAGAGAACAAATGGATTTTACTAATCATTATTATACTTCGGATCTAGTAATAGTAGTTAAAAAAGGTGGTCCTTATGAAAATGTAACCAGCATAAATGATTTTAATGATGCTAAAATCACAGCTATGCAAAACACAATTCACTACAATGTAATCGATCAGGTTAAAGGTATCCAAAAAATGGAACCAATGGCAGATTTTCCTGCAATGAGAGTAGCGCTTGAAGCAGGAAAAATAGATGGTTATATTTCTGAAGTTCCAGAAGCTAAAAGTGCAAGTGAAGCTAATCCAAACTTCACATATCAGAAGTTAACCGATGGATTTGTTGTAGATGATCCAGAGCAGGTTTCAATAGCCGTTGGGGTTGCAAAGGGTAGCGATCTGGTAGAGAAAATAAACGAAATTCTGGCAGGCATTTCAGAAGAACAAAGATCTGAAATTATGGACAATGCAATTAAAAATCAACCTGCAATGAACTAATGGAGGGTAATTAATGAGTTTTGAAGCAGTAAGAGATATTGCTATAAAAAATTGGCCCATGTTTCTGAGAGGAGCATGGGTCACTCTCTATATATCAATAATATCTACTATTATTGGTACTATGATCGGGTTTGTAGTTGGAGTTATCAAAACTATTCCTACGCCTAAAACTACAGTAAATAGAGTACTATTAAAAATTGTTAAGATAATATTTGATATATATGTAGAAGTAATTAGGGGAACGCCAATGATGGTTCAAGCAATGGTGTTTTTTTATGGACTGCCGATAATAGCAGGAATAGATATCCCGCCGATTCCTTCTTCATTAATAATTGTTTCAGTAAATACCGGGGCATATATGTCCGAGATTGTGAGAGGTGGAATAATATCAATAGATAAGGGTCAATTTGAGGCTTTTGATGCCATAGGGATGTCTCACTTACAAGGAATGTTCTATGTTATATTGCCTCAAGTTTTAAGAAATATTTTACCTGCTACAGGAAACGAGTTTGTTATTAATATTAAAGATACTTCGGTGTTAAATGTAATACAGGTCACTGAATTATTTTTTCAAACGAGATCAATTGCAGGTGCAAACTTCAGATATTTTGAAAGTTTCTTAATCACTATGATTATATATCTATTTATGACATTTACAGTTACAAGGATTTTAAGAATGTTAGAGAAAAAGCTAGACGGACCGGCAAACTTTATAATGTCAGGGAACCAAATGCAGGTCAACACACCGGAGGTGAAGCCACTTGAAAGACAATAGTATACTGAGAGTAGTAGGCTTAACAAAAGCCTTCGGAGAGCATCCGGTATTAAAAGGAATTGACTTTGAAGTAAAACCTGGAGAAGTGGTATGTGTAATAGGATCTTCAGGATCAGGGAAGTCTACTCTTCTAAGATGTATTAACAGACTTGAAGAACCTACTACAGGAAAAGTATTTTTTAAAGGATTCGATGTAGAACAGGATCAGGACGAAATAGGAAATTTTAGAAGTAAAGTTGGAATGGTTTTTCAAAACTTCAACCTGTTTACTAATATGACCGTTCTTAATAACTGCACAATTGGACCTATAAAAGTACTAAAGAAAAATGAAAAAGATGCTAAAGAAACTGCTTTGAAATATCTGGAACTTGTTGGAATGTCTGCATATATCAATGCAAAACCTAAACACTTATCAGGAGGTCAAAAGCAAAGAGTTGCCATAGCAAGAGCACTCTGCATGGAGCCTGATTTGATGCTATTTGATGAACCCACATCAGCACTGGATCCCGAAATGGTTGAAGAAGTATTGAAAGTTATGAAAGATCTTGTAGAGCTTGGGATGACAATGATTGTAGTTACTCATGAAATGGAGTTTGCCAGAGATGTATCAACAAGAGTAATCTTTATGGATGATGGTGTAATTTGTGAAGAAGGCAAACCAATTGATATTTTCACAAATCCTAAGAATGAAAGAACAAAGATGTTCTTGCAGAGAGTGTTGAAATAGAAGTATAAATAAGAACATATAAAGAACGTAAATTATTACAATAATGAAATAAAAATAAAAAATTGTGTAATGTATGATAGTTTAGTTTTGTAACTATTTTGTAACCTTTGAAAAATGCGTTTTATTTTCTAATATCTAAAAAAGCAAATGGTTACAAAAATGTTACAAAATATTTTGTTTATCATTAAAAGCAGTCGATTTTGACTGCTTTTTTTAGTTTTATAGTACTTTGATTGACTGCTTCCGGTAGATAATCTAAAATTATTCATGGAGGTTGAACAAATGAAAAAACTTTTATCAGGAGCTTTAGTGCTCCTTATGTTATTAACGCAAATGAGTACATTTGCTTCAGCGGATTCTGGGGTAGAAATTTTAGTAAACACTGAGAAAGAAATAAATATAGTTTTAGATAAAATTAATGGCCTTACCGGAGATAATGAAAGTAATGCTTTTATTACTTCAGACACAGATTTTGCTGATAGTTTAGTTGGCGGTGTACTTATATCTGAACAAAAAGGTAGATTATTCTACTACGAAAGAACAAAAGATGAGCTTGATACTGAAAAGTTCACAAAGTCAAATTCGGTTACAATACTAGGTGGACCTGAAAGATTAAGCGCTGAAGGTGTAACTGAGCTACCAAACTACAGTGAAAGAATCTATGGAGAGGATAGATTTGAGACAGCTGTTAAAATTGCTGAGAAGATAGGAACAGATAGGAATATCCTTATTGTAAGTGGAGAAGTATACGCAGATGCACTACCTGCAACGGCACTTGCTAAGTACGAAAACAGAGTTATACTTTTAGTAGGGAAAGATTATATACCTACTGCTACAAAAGAGTATTTAAACTCATATGGAATAGGTAAAGATATACTTTTTATTGGTGGAGAAAACACCATTAGCCGTGAAGTGAAAGACGAGGTTCTTACCATGACCGGTTCGGGTCTGGATGTAGATGAGGTTACCTATGCAGGTGACGATAGATATGAAACTTCAATTGAGGTAGCAAAAAGATTTACTGATAATACATCTGTAGTAGTTGTTGACGGTGACAATTATGTTAAAGCACTTTCTGCATCTATACTAGCATCTAAAGAAAATGCTCCTTTATTGTTAGCCGATGTTGGACATATAAATGAGATGGAACTTTTGAAACTTGCAAATGGCATTAATAAAATTACGATTTTAAATGACATTAGAAACATTGATTATGATCTGATTAAAAATATGTATGAATTATTAGAAGATCAAAATGTCAGCCTTAAGGATTTAACTGGTAATTCAGTTCATATTGAAACACTTAAATCTACAATAGTAGAAGCTGAAGAAAATGAAGATGAAGATTCTGAAGAAATAAAAGAAGAAGAAACTGTTACAGAATCTGAAAATCTAATAAAAATGCCATCAGGAGATATAATTGATCTTGATAATAAGACTATTACACTCGCTGATGGTAGAGTTAAAAAGTATAAGCAAATAATAAACATGAATTCTACATCATATGATGCATCGCCTGAGTCAAACGGACCATGGGGTCCAATTACGGCACTAGGAACAGATTTAAGACCAGGAGTTGTAGCGGTTGACCCAAATGTTATACCGCTTAGAACTGAGCTTTATGTAGTAGCTGCAGATGACTGGCCATCTTACGGTCTTGCAATTGCTGAGGATACAGGTGGAGCAATAAAAGGAAATATTATAGACTTATTCTATGAGTCGTCAGAAACCGTTAGACAATATGGTAGAAGAGATGTAATTGTATATGTACTTGAAGACTAATACCGGCAATTGCCGGTTTTTCTTTTAGATTACAATATTGTCGTTTTATAACTTAGTTTTTCGGTTATAATATATATGTGCTAAGTAATAGGAGGAGATTATGTTTAAAAAAATGAGTAAGATAGTTTCAGTTTTACTTGCATTGTTAATACTAACGCCTAATATAGGACATGCAGTAGAGACTGAAGTAATAGATGAAAAATGGGGAAAACCAATCTATGTATATGGTTCCGGTCTAAGTGATGCGGAAGTAAGTGAAACAGCAAAATTATTAGGAATTGAAAATTATGACAATGTAAATGTAAAAAGAGTTACAGGAGAGGATGAAATTAAGTACTTAGGATCAGGTAGTGGAGATTCGTCAGCAATGATATCCTCTGTACTTGTAAAGAAAACCAGTGAAAAATCAGGAATAAATGTCAAAATAAACACACCGGATAAAATCACTCAAATAACTTCTGATCAATATCGTAATGCTAGTATTACAGCAGGGGTACATGACTGTGACATTGTAATTGCATCTGTAAAACCTGTAACAGGTGAATCTGCACTAACAGGCATATATAAGGCATTTGATGCTAACGGAGAAGTCCTTGATGTAAAGAGAATGCAAGTTGCACAAGTTGAGCTATCAACAACAAACGATATTGCACAGGAGAACAAAGATAAAGATAACTTTAGTATTGATAAATTAAATCAAGTTATCATAAATATAAAACAAGAGATAAATAATTACTATAATGAAAATGGTAAAAATGCTGATGCACAAGAAATAGAACAATTCATTAAAGACTCAATTCAAAAATACGATTTGGAATCAGTTATTACATCTGAACAGGTAAACAGACTAACTGAACTATTTAACCAGTATAAAGAAACAGGCGCAGTTAACAGTGATGAAGTAAAAGAACAATTAGGAAAACTTGCAGATGAGGTTGGCTCAAAAGCTAAACAAATCTACGAGGATGCAAAAGAAAGCGGAGTGCTTGATAAAATTGCAGAGTTTTTCTCAAGAATATTCAGAGCTATAATGAGTGCGTTTAGTAAAAATGAATAATAATCGGTGATTTCCGGTATAAAATTGCGAGGATAAATATCTTATTCTCGCAATTTTTATAGTATAAATAATTTTAAGTTAAAGTAAGTGTAAAATGAACGGAATTTTTTAATAATAAAATTTACATAATATTTGAAACCAAAAAAGATTTTTATTGTCTATATAAGTGAAGGGAGGGATAAACATGAAAAGACCGGACGAAGAAATACTTATAGATTTATACTGGAAACGAAATGAGAATGCTATCGTTGAAACCGATAGAAAATATGGCGCTTATATTAGAAAGATAATAAATAATATACTTAAACTAAATAGTGATGTTGAAGAATGTGTAAACGATACTTATTTAAACATTTGGAATGATATACCCACAACCATCCCAATTATCTTTTCGGCTTATATAGCAAAGATATCAAGAAATCTTGCGATTAATAGGTATAAGAGTCAGAAGACCTTAAAAAGAAGAATTGGGCAAATTGATTATGTCCTTGAGGAGCTTGCAGAGATTATACCTGCAGTAAATAATGTGGAAAAAACTTTTGATTACAATGAATTGGTTGGATACATTAATGAATTCCTTTCAAATCAACCTGTTGAAAAACGTAAAATCTTTGTTTTAAGATATTTTTATTCAGAGAGTATTAGAGATATATCGAAAAGAACAAATTTCACAGAATCAAAAATAAAATCAGCTTTATTTAGGATTAGAAACGATTTAAGAGAGTACCTTAACGATAAGGGGGTTATGGTATGAGATCTATAGATATTTTTAATGCGATTGGAGAAATAGACGACAAATTTATTGCTGAGGCTATGGAAGTTGAAAAGGTAAAAAACAAGTCAATCTTTAGGTTAATTGCTATAGCAGCTGCATGTGCATTGCTTATTATAGGAGTTTATTCTGTAAATTATATTGTAAACAGAGACCCTAAAGTAGTAGTCGAAGAAGAAAGAAATGAAGAAATAAAAGAAAACGATGAAAAAATAGTCAAAGATGACAATAAAATAGATGATCAAACCGTGACAAAAGAAAAAGATGAAACTGTGATAAATGAAGATGATGAAAAAGTAAAATCCGTAGAATTTGTACAGAAAAAACCTCTATATGCTGCTAATTATTTCCAGGGAATGGGAAGTGAAACATTTTTAGCTAATAATCCAGAGGAATTGATAAACCCTAACCCATATAATGAATCTATGAAAATAGAGGAAATGCCGGTCTATACTCCTAAGTATATAGTCTATGATGATGGTAATGCGCTACCACCAAACACTTTACGCATGAGAGAAAAATTACTTCAAATAATAAGCCGCCTTGGACTATATGGAAGTGATTTTGAAATTGTATTAAATGAAGACAATCCTGACTATATCAATGAATTGGTAGAGAGTTTTAGAAATAAAGATGAAAAAGTACCATATCATATATATGGAGGCTACTCATATGAAGCAGTGAATGAGGATTATAGAATTATTGTTGACAGCAATATTACTCCGAAAATAATATTCAATAATATTTCTAAGTTTGAGGATCTTGATTTGGAAGCTGTGCAACCTGAAGGCGAAAAAGAAAGATTAATAGCAGAGTATTTGAAGGAAAAATATAACCAGGTATATGCTTATAAAAATCCTGAAGTGGCTATTGTTTCTACCGGATATAATACTGATGGCAAAAGAAGATATCTTTTGTCGGTATACGATAGTTCAGAAACCGATGTAGGAAAACTGGTAAACTATTCTCTTAAAACCACCTATCTGGGTGCATCTTTTGAGAATGGACTTATTGCTATCCACTTGGATAATTTTGATGATTATGAAGTATATGACAATTATCCTGTAATAGGTATCGATGATGCAAGGGCAAAGCTCTATAATGGTCAGTATACATCTAGCAACTCTGATAAAATTGATAAATCGAATGAAATTGTAGGAATCTCTATAAGATATATGGGTTTAAAACACAATCCTCAAATCCCTTTCTATAGGTTTATAATGGATATGAATACAGAGCAAGATGGTTATAATGTTTATTCGGTATACTATGTATGTGCTATCGATTCAACGTTTTTTGATGGTGGAGAGATTTACAAGGGAGAATTTAATTATTGATTTATCAAAAAGGAATCCGTATTTGTTTCGGATTCCTTTTAATTTGTATTTAAAATTTTAAAAACGGTATAGCTTAAGCTATACCGCGAGTTAATAAATGTAAATTACATAGGTCTTTCTACTTTTCCTGATTTTATACATCTAGTACATACATTTATTCTTTTAACTGATCCATCAACAAGTGCTCTAACTTTTCTGATATTTGGAGCCCAGGATCTATTTAATCTTCTATGTGAGAAAGTGATCTTATTGCCGAATTGTCTAGTCTTTCCACATAATTCGCAAGTTTTTGCCATTTCAACACCTCCAAGCATAATCTTCTTCAATGACTTTTATAATTATAGCATAATCATATATTACTTTGCAAGATATTCTTTTGACTGGTATAATAATATTGTGAAAATATAATTCTAAATATAGATTGAAACGGAGGATGAACATGACATCTAATTATAAAAATGAGTATGGACGTGTTTCTATAAATGATTCAGTAATTGCTAGTGTTGCATCTGAAGCGGCTATGAGTAGTTATGGAATAGTCGGACTAGCGTATAGGAATGCAACCGATGGGTTGATGACATTGTTAAGAAAAGAAAATATGTCTAAGGGAGTAAGAATCGAAAGTACCGAAAATGGTATTATAATACATTTGGACGTTGTTTTAGAGTATGGAATCAAGATTGGAACTGTAACTCAAAACATCATAGATACAGTTAAATATAGAGTAGAAAAAATAATAGGGGTAAATGTTATTCTTGTAAATGTATATGTACAAGGAATTAGATCATAATTGGGTGAGGTATTGTCATGAATATGAAGTATATTGATGGACAGACACTCAGCCAAGGTTTTAGAGTGTCAGTTCAAATGTTAGAAAAAAGTAAAGAAGAAGTAAATGCGCTAAATGTTTTTCCGGTGCCAGATGGAGATACCGGAACTAATATGTCTTTAACTATGCAATCTGCACTTAAATCAGTGCTAAATGTTGATGAGCTAACTGTTACTAATGTTGCTAAAGCTGCATCATCAGGATCCCTTATGGGAGCTAGAGGTAATTCTGGGGTAATTCTATCTCAGCTACTTAGAGGATTTAGTTTAGGACTTACTGATGTTATAAAGGCAGACGTAGCAGATATTAATAAGGCTTTTAAAGAGTCTGCCAGAATTGCTTATAATGCTGTCATGAAGCCTACTGAGGGTACAATACTTACAGTTGCAAGAATGATGGCAGAGTTTGCTGAGGAGCACTATAAAGAATACGATGATGTTATGCTTTTTATGCAGGATGTTATAAAAGAGGGTTATAGAGTCTTAGAACTAACACCGGATATGCTTCCTCAATTAAAAGAAGCCGGTGTTGTAGATGCTGGTGGTAAGGGTTATTTAATAATATTGGAAGGATTAGTTCAAGGATTCCTATCCGATGAGGTTGAATATACACCATCTGTAGAAAGTTTTAATACTTTTGCAAATAGAGCACATTCAGAGTCAGAGAATATTAAATTCGGTTATTGTACAGAGTTTATGATTAATAAAAGTGATGGAAATTACATGCAGTTAAGGGAGACATTATCTAATTATGGCGATTCACTAATCGTTGTAGCGGACGATAATATCACAAAAGTTCATATACACACCAATAATCCAGGCGAAGTAATGGAAATTGCATTAAAAATAGGACCATTATCAGATATAAAAATTGATAATATGAGACTCCAAAATGAAAAACTTAATCAAAATAGTAAAATTAAAGAAACTCCAGTTCAATCTGAACCTACCGAATATGCGTTTATTGCTGTTTCATCCGGTGAGGGTATGAATATGTTATTTAAAGAACTTGGCGTTGATGTGATTATATCAGGTGGTCAGACAATGAACCCTTCAACCGAAGACTTTTTAAATGCTTTAGAGGAAATAAATGCAAAAAATATATTTATTCTCCCTAATAATAAAAATATAATCCTTGCAGCAAAACAAGCTGTAGATATAACTGAAAAAAGTGCGCATGTAATACAAACTACTACTATCCCACAAGGTTTTTCGGCAATTTTAAGTTTTGATGAAGGGGAGTCTTTAAAGGATAATCTTAAAGAAATGAATGCAGCAATTGAGAATGTTAAAACTCTTCAAGTAACTTATGCTGTTCGAGACTCTGAAAACGACGGAATAGTTATTAAAAAAGATGATTATATTGGACTTTTAAACGGCAAAATAGTATTAAGTAATCCCGACCTATTTACATCCACGGTTGATTTAATCGATAAGTCAGTTAAAGAAGAGGATTCCTTAATTACAGTTTTCTATGGAAGTGATACAAATCAAGAGCTTGCTAATAGACTTGTGGAATCTATAGAAAGGAAATACCCTGAGTTTGATGTTGAATTAGTGGAAGGCAATCAGCCTGTTTATAATTTCATAATTTCAATAGAATAAATGTTGAATGATATAAAAGGAGTTGGCCCTAAAAAGGCCACTCTTTTAAATAAATTAGGAATATACAAAAAAAGGGATTTATTAGATTTTCTACCTATAAATTATGAAGATAAACGTGAAGTTTTTAAGTTAAACAATAATCTCGTTGATCGAAAGGCTATGTATAAGTTAACCATAAAGTCAAAATCAAGGCCTATTCGTACCTCTAAGGGAATGTTAACTTCTATTAAGGCTTTTGATGAAAGCAATCAATGTGAAATCAATTATTTCCATGATATATATACAGCTAGAAAATTAGAAATCGGTAAAGAATACTTGTTTTATGGACAAATTAATGAATCTTCTAAAAAATATACTATGTACAATCCGGAACTTTTGGATAATAATAGTACACTTGGACTTGTGCCTTTATACCAATTATCAAAAGGGCTTTTTCAAAATGAATTAAGAAGATTTATTAGTCAAACGTTAGATTCTACGCCTGTTGATGATTTTCTTCCACAGAATTTATTAACTCTTAGACAATTAGTGGACTTAAAAACAGCATATGAGTTAGTACACCGTCCGTTTAGATATGAAGATATTAATAAAAGTAAAAAGCGGCTTCTATATCAAGAATTGTTGCTACTAATCATATCACTAAATTATATAAGACAAAATCAATTGCAGGAAAGTGCACCAATTAATAGCAGCTATAGTATTGTAAATAAATTATTGAATGCTTTAGAATTTAATCTTACAACAGACCAGGCAAAAGTTTTAGAAGATATATTTAAAGATATGGAATCTTCTGTACCTATGAATAGGATTATACAGGGAGATGTAGGCTCAGGTAAGACTATAGTTGCAATATTAGCCGCTGTATTTTCGGCTTCAAATAATAATCAATGTGCATTTATAGCGCCGACTGAAGTTCTTGCAAAGCAACACTATGATAATTATGTCGATAGATTAGAAAATCTTGGAATTAGAACTGCATTGCTTACCGGAAGTACGCCTTCTAGCCATAAAAGAGAAATAAAGAAAAAACTAGAATCCGGAAAATTGGATGTATTAATTGGCACTCATGCACTAATTCAAAAAGATGTAGTATTTAAAAATTTAGGTCTAGTAATTACTGACGAACAGCATCGTTTTGGAGTTAAACAGAGAGGTGAGTTGATTTCTAAAGGAGAGAATCCACATGTCTTAGTAATGTCTGCGACGCCTATTCCTAGAACCTTAGCACTTACTATCTATGGTGATTTAGATATTTCGACTATTAAGGTGTTGCCAAGTGGAAGATTACCTATAGAGACCTATACCGTAAATAAATCCTATGAAAAGCGCGTATTTGATTTTATCGCTAAACATATAGAAAATGGTAGACAAGCATATATAGTATGTCCGGCCATAGAATCAGAAGATGAAACGAATTTAGAAACAGTGTATGATATTTATGAACGTCTTTCAAACTATATTAATATTAAATCGAAGGTACTGCATGGACAACTTTCAAAAGATGAACAAGAAGAAATAATAGGACAATTCAAGAATAATGAATTTTCTGTACTGATATCTACTACGGTAGTAGAAGTTGGGGTAGATATTCCCAATGCTACAGTTATGGTAATTTATAATTCTGAAAGGTTTGGTCTGGCTCAGTTACATCAATTACGTGGCCGAGTCGGAAGGGGCAACTATCAATCTTATTGTGTAATGATTTGTACTTCTAACTCAAAAAATGCACGAGAAAGAATGGCAGTTTTGGAAAAAAGCAATGATGGTTTTGTTATAGCGGATAAAGATTTAGAGCTTCGTGGACCTGGAGAAATACTTGGTCATTTACAACACGGTTCATCGATACTTCATAATGATGGAGCTGATTTTAAAAAGATACTTGAATTTGCAAACAGCGATGCAAAAAACATCATTAAGACAGACCCTAAGCTCGATTTAATCGAGAATAAAGCAATCAAGTCTATGGTTATGAAAACAATTGACAGACTTATTTCTTCAAAATCTTTAAATTAGCTTTATTATTTCAAAGAATTCTGATATTATATAAAGAGGACTATTATGCGAATAATTGCTGGTGAAAAAAAAGGTAGGAAACTGATATCACCCAAAGATAAATCGGTTAGACCAACTGAAGATAGAATAAAAGAATCCTTATTTAATATTTTATCTAATAGGATACACAATGCTGTGGTTCTAGACTTGTTCAGTGGGAGCGGATCAATAGGGTGTGAAGCTTTAAGTAGAGGGGCCAAAACGGTTTATTTTAATGAACTAAGATATGAAAACTATAAAGTTATACAGTCTAATATTAAGGGCTTAGACTTTGAAAATTTCAGTTTATATCGCGGTGACTTTAGATCTACCTTGAAAAAAATTGCAGGGACAATAAGATTTGATATTGTATTCATAGACCCACCTTATGGAATGGATCTCGAGTATGAAGCACTTTCTTATATCGCTGATTATAGTTTACTTAATAAAAATGCGTTATTGGTAATCGAGTCTGATAAGTATTTAAAAGAAACGCCCGGTTATAAGTTAATTGATGAAAGGCGTTATGGTAGTACTTATTTATTCTTCTTAGTAGAGGAGGTTTTAGATGATAGCAATTTATCCGGGTAGTTTTGATCCTATAACATATGGACACTTAGACATTATTAATAGATGTGCAAACAAATTTACCAAGGTAATTGTTGCTGTTCTTAACAACCAGAATAAAAATGTTGTCTTTTCTACTGAGGAAAGAGTTAGCATGATTAAAGAATTAACTTCAGGTTATGATAATGTTCAGGTTGACAACTTTGATGGACTTTTGATAGACTATGCTAAAAAGATGAAAGCAGATGTAATTATACGTGGTTTAAGAGCGGTTTCTGACTATGAGTATGAAATGCAAATGTCGCTTTATAATAAGCAGCTTTATCCAGAGGTTGAAACGATGTTTCTGGTATCGGATACTAAGTACTCTTATTTAAGCTCTAGCATAGTAAAAGAAATAGCATCATATGGTGGAGAGATTTCTAGATTTGTTCCTTCAACAATCGAAGAACGAATTAAAGCCAAATATGGATGTAAATAGGGAGGATGTTAAAATGGATATAGTACAATTAATTGAAGAAATTGAAGATTTAATCGAAGATGCCGGATCGGTACCATTTTCGAAAAAAGTAATGGTAGATGCTGACGAGTTATATGATATAATTCATGAAATGAGACAAAATCTACCTGAAGAAATCAAACAAGCGGCTTGGATTACTGAAGAAAGAGAAAGAATACTATCAGAAGCACAAAGAGAAGCTGATGTAGTAATATCAGAAGCTCAAAAAGAATCAGAGAGAATAACTGAAGAAGCTAGACAAAAGTTTGAAGGTCTAGTTAATGAACATGAAGTTGTAATAGAAGCAAGAAACAAAGCACAATCACTACAAGCTAAAGCAGAGCAATCAGCTAGAACAATGAAAATACAAAGTATTACCTATGTAGACGATATATTGGCACAAACACAAGAGAGATTAAAAGGCGTGCTGAATGTTCTAGAAGAAAATAGAGAAGAATTAAGGAAAAACTAATAAAAACAGCTAATCGCCAAGATTAGCTGTTTTCTATTTTTTGAGGACTATATATAAAATCTTCGTTTATAATTCTCGATTCATTAATTTGATTATATAAATTTGTTGCTTTTATTTCTATATCCAAAAGTTTATTGCTGTTAGCATTATAAAAATTAGATAACTTAGAAATAATAGGAATATCTGAATTATCCTTAATAAGTTTTAAAGCATTGATTCCGTTTTCATTAAACGCAAGAGGTCTTATATATAAATCCTGGTCAGTTATTTCTAAATCACTTGTCACTCCTAAAATATAACATAAAACAAATCTTCTAATCCTTGAAGAGGAGTACCTTTTAGATGTAGATATAGAAATAAATTCATCCCAGTTATTTGATTTTATTATGGAATTTTGTATAAGATTTTCCATACCATTTTCATATCTAATAATATTTGTCATATTCTTTTTTTCGACAAAAACCAAAAACTTTAGAATACTATAAAGATTTTGTGATACTTTTTTCAACCTTGACTTTTTAAAAGCCTGAAGCTGATTAAAGGTCGTAATAGGAACCTGTTCTTTTATTATATCGACATCCTCATCGTTTTTTATCAAATTTCTAATAGATGTGGCAGAAATCACTATGTCCTCTATGGAAAGGGAGAGATAGTCAGATCCAATTCTTTTAATTGTTACGGGCTGAATTCTAGTGTCTTGTAATGCCTTTAAATACTCAATCCCTAAAATGTCATTTGATTTAATTGATAAAGCCTCTAAACCTAGTTCCTTTGATGCGTTTTTTATTGCGTATCTACTTGCAAATGTATATGAATGACCTTGATTCAAATAGTGTTGTAGATATGTTTTATATTTGCTACTTTTTATTACATCAAGATTTTTGGTTAAACTCTCAATAGATCCACATTCAGAACCGAATATTTGATAATCAATAATATTACATTTATTTAATAATTTTACAGATCCATTAGCAAAAAACTCAGCACTTTGAAGAGAATAATAAGTAGGAAGTTCAACTACTAAATCAATCCCATTTATAACTGCATCTTTTGCTCTAATAAATTTATTTATAATGGCAGGCTCACCTCGTTGAACAAATGATCCTGACATGATGCCAATTATTATATCCACATTATAATCTTTTTTTGCTTTATCAATTAGATAAAGATGACCGTTGTGCAATGGGTTATACTCACAAACTATAGCTCCTATTTTCATTTTAACACCTCAAGTTAATTATAGCATATTGTGGAGGCTTAAATTTTTTGATGTACCATTTTATATCGGAAAAAAATAAGAAGCTTGTTAAAAATAATTGATTTATTATGCTAATTAGTATAATATATATAAAGTGAGAGATAAAACAACTTTTAGGAGGTTATGGTTTGAAAATACTAGTAATTAACTGTGGTAGTTCGTCACTAAAGTATCAATTAATGAATATGGAAGATGAGAGCATCATATGTAAAGGTTTAGTGGAGAGAATTGGTATACCCGGTTCAAGAATAATCCATGAAGTTAAGGGTAAAGAAGATTATGTAGTTGAAGCTCCTATGGATAATCACAAAGAAGCTATCAAGTATGTATTTGATGCATTAACACACGACGAATTCGGAGTAGTAAAGTCACTTGATGAGATTTCAGGTATAGGACATAGAGTTCTTCATGGAGGAGAAAAACTTTCTGAACCTGTAATAGTTGATGAAGAAGTTAAAGAAATAATCAAAGAGCATATTAAATTTGGACCACTTCACAACCCTGGAAACTTAATGGGAATTGAAGCTTGTGAGGAAATAGTTCCTGGTAAACCAAATGTAGCTGTTTTCGACACTGCATTCCATCAAACAATGCCTGATTATGTTTACATGTATCCAATTCCATATGAATACTATAAGAAATATTCAATTAGAAAATATGGTTTCCATGGTACAAGCCATAAGTATATCTCTTATAGACTACCTGAGATTATGGGAGTTGATAGAGAATCAATTAACTTTGTATCACTACATCTTGGAAATGGATCAAGTTTAGCGGCAATTAGAAAAGGAAAAGTATTTGATACATCAATGGGTCTTACACCGCTTGAAGGTTTAGAGATGGGAACTAGATCAGGAAATGTGGATCCTACTGTTGTTACTTTCTTAATGGAACAAGAGAATCTAACTCCACAACAAATGAATGATATCTTAAATAAGAAATCAGGAGCACTAGGAGTATCAGGACTAAGTTCAGACTTTAGAGATCTTGAGGATGCAGCTGGTGAAGGTAACGAAAGAGCTGAGCTTGCACTTGATATGTTTATAATCAGAGTAAAGAGATTTTTAGGTGCATATATTGCAGAACTAGATGGTTGTGATGCGATTGCATTTACAGGTGGTATCGGTGAAAACTCTAAAACTATAAGAAATCTTGTTTGTGAGAACTTAGAGCATATTGGTATTGAGCTAGATCAGGAAAGAAACGATATAAGAGGTAAAGAAGCTCTTATTTCTACAGATAATTCCAAGATTAAAGTTTATGTTGTTCCTACAAATGAAGAACTTATGATTGCTAGAGATACCAAGAGTTTAATTGACTAATTTTTTGTTGACATTAGGTTTGTCAAATTGTATAATATATTAGCTGCTTTCATATAAAATACAATTAAGCTTATTAATAGATTAGTGATGTTTTAATATGTAGGCTATATTCACTAATAGGGAGGTGTCAAAATGGCTGTACCTAAACGAAGAACATCTAAAACAAGAAGAGATAAAAGACGTGCATCGTCTTATAGATTACCAAGAGTTACAATAACAGAATGCCCAAACTGCCATGAGCCTAAATTGCCTCATAGAGTGTGCAGAGCTTGTGGTTACTACGATGGAAAAGAAGTTATCGAAGTAGAATAAAAAGGATAGTGGGTACACTATCCTTTTTCATTATGAAAAATTCAAAAGAGGTTTATATGAAATTAATAATTGACACATTAGGAGCCGATAAAGGATTAAATGTGGTTGTTAAAGGTGCACTGGATGCTTTAAAGGAATATGAATACCATCCGGTGTTTTGTGGTCCACAGGATGAGCTTGAGAGATTAATACCTAAAGATTTGTTAGATTCTAATAAGGCTTCTATACTAAATGCTAATGATGTTATTTTAAACACTGACGAACCAGCTAGAGCAATAAGAAGAAAAAAAGAATCTTCTATCGTAATAGGACTTAAAGCGTTAAAAGAAGGAGCTGCGGATGGCTTTATTTCAGCAGGTAGTACAGGCGCACTACTAGCAGGCGCAACTTTAATTGTTGGAAGAATAACGAATATTGACAGAGCGGCATTAACTGTGCTTTTACCTGGAATTAAATCTTCGACAATTCTACTGGATGTCGGTGCTAATATGGATTGTAGTCCTGAACTCATAAGACAATTTGCTATTATGGGAACTTGTTATGCAAAAGCACTATTTAATAAACCAAGTCCTAAATTAGGATTATTAAATATAGGTTCAGAAGAAGGCAAGGGAGACAACCTAGCTAAAGAATCATATCAGATTTTGAAAAATGAAAACTTTAACTTTATAGGAAATATAGAATCACGGGATATTTTGGATAATGATGCAGATGTGATAGTCACAGATGGCTATTCCGGTAATATCCTGATTAAAACCATAGAAGGTGTCGCTTCAACAATACTGAGACTGCTTAAAGATGGTATAATGTCCTCTTTTACTACAAAAGTTGGAGGAATACTTATAAAACCAGCAGTTAGTGGGATTAAAGATAAACTGGATTATAGAAGCCTTGGATCGGCGCCTATGCTAGGAGCAAAAAAACCGGTCTTTAAAGCTCATGGTAGTTCTGATGAACTGGCTATAAGAAATGGTATTCTAGAGATGATTAAGTTTATCGAAAACGATGTAATTAATGAAATAACAAATATAATGAAGGATGAAAAAAATGATAAAGAATAGAATTTATGAAATTATAAGAGAAAGATTTGGAGTAGATGGAATCAACGATGATATGGTTTTAAGGGAAGACTTTAGCGTAGATTCTATAACACTTCTTGAGCTAATAATGGATGCAGAAGAAGAGTTTAATGTAGAAATTGAAGATGAAGATTTAGCTAGTTTCAACACAGTGGGAGATATAGTTAAATACTTTGAATCTATTTAGGAAAAATAATGAATAATCGAATAAAACAATTAAAAGAATTTGAATCGTCTATAAAATACGAGTTCGAGGACATTCAACTATTAAATATAGCATTAACACACAGTTCCTTTTCAAATGAAAACAAGAACTGCAATGAACATAATGAAAGATTAGAGTTTTTAGGAGATTCGATTGCTAACCTTATAGTCACGGATTTATTATTTCATAAACTTTCTGATTTACCTGAAGGTGTATTAACAAAAATGCGAGCTTCTTTTGTTTGTGAATCTTCTTTTGCAGATGCTTCTAAGTGTTTAGGGATCCCTAAGTATATTCTCCTAGGAAAAGGTGAGGAATTAAGTGGGGGAAGATCACGAGATTCTCTTTTAGCAGATGCATTTGAGGCTTTTTGTGGAGCTCTTTATTTGGATGCGGGATTTGCTAAAACAAAGGAGTTTTTGCTGGATAATTTTAAAAATTCCATATTAAATGACATAAAAAATACAAAAGAATTTAGCGATTATAAAACGGCACTTCAGGAATTTTATCACAAAAAATATAGAGGTAGAGTTAAATATAGATTGCTCAAAGAAGAAGGTCCTGATCATAATAAAAACTTTTATGTTAGTGTAAACTCAGATGAAGCTGAAATAGGATATGGTATGGGTAAAAGCAAAAAAGAAGCAGAACACAATGCGGCTAAAGATGCGTTAACTAAACTTGGATACTACAATGACTAAAAAGAAATATATTATTCCGGTTTTTATACCTCACCAAGGCTGTCCTAATGATTGTTTGTTTTGTAACCAAAATAGAATAACTTGTTCAGAATCAACTTTTTTGAAATCCGACATTATTAATACGATTGAAAAGTATTTAGGTTATTTTCCGGAGACTAAAAAAAATATTGAAGTCGCTTTTTTTGGTGGAAGTTTTACCGGATTACCACAAAACATGATGATGGACTATTTAGAAATCGTAAAGCCTTATATAGAAAGGGGCATTATAAGCTCGATACGACTTTCTACAAGACCTGATTATATTAACAATGAAGTATTAAGCATTTTAAGATATTATCAAGTAAAAACTATTGAATTAGGCGTTCAGTCAATGAGTGATGAAGTTTTAGTGCTTAACAATCGTGGTATGAATAGCAAAGATATAATAAGAGCGGTTAACCTTATTAAGTCGTATGAATTTGAACTAGGACTTCAGATGATGACTGGAATGTATGGATCTGACATTGACACTGACATCTTGACAGCAACTATTATATCAGAACTTGATCCTGATTTTGTTAGAATATATCCGACACAAGTTATCCCTGATACAGCTTTAAATGACCTTTACAAAGCAGGTCAATATAGAATAATGGGACTGGAAGAATTAATTACTCATTTAAAAAATATAGTATGTATATTTGAGTCAAAGAGTATTAATATTATCAGAATAGGGCTTCCGGAGGATTTCGATGGTATGGATACATTTATAGGTCCAAGCCATCCATCGCTTAGACAATTAGTATATTCAGATTTATACTTAGAAGCAATTTTACCATTTCTAACTAAATTAGAAAAAGATAAAAGTATTTACTTATGTGCAGATAATTCAGTTTTTTCTTATTTAGTAGGGTATGGTGCTTGTAATAAAAAAAGATTAATGGATTTGTATGATATTAAATTTATTTCAAAATCAATGGATGCAAACAAAATAGAAATTTCCAACTCTAGTCAGATTTTTGAAGTTGATATGTTGAATTTTTTTGCAAATAGGAATCGAGGTAGGAATTGAGACTTAACAAATTAGAAATTCAAGGATTTAAATCATTTAAAGAAAAAACAGAGCTTGTTTTTGATAACCAGTTTTCTGTAATAGTAGGTCCAAATGGAAGTGGAAAATCAAATATTTCTGATGCGATTAGGTGGGTTCTTGGAGAACAAAGTGCTAAATCTTTAAGAGGTTCAAAGATGGAAGATGTGATTTTCACAGGAACTGAAAATTCTAAACCGATGAACTATTGTAAAGTATCTATAACATTTGACAATAATGATGGTGTGTTACCGCTTGATTATAAAGAAGTAGCTGTATCCAGAAAGGTTTTTAGAGATGGAGACTCTGAGTATACCATCAACAAAAATAACTGTAGACTTAAGGATATTAGAGAGCTTTTTTTGGATACTGGAGTTGGAAAAGAAGGATACTCAATAATTAGTCAAGGTAGAATTGACGAGATACTTAGCTCTAGACCAGAAGAGAGAAGACTTATCTTCGATGAAGCTTCAGGTGTAGCTAAACTAAAGTATAAAAAGGACGAAGCGGCAAAAAAACTTCAGAAAACGCTTGATAACTTAACCAGAATTAAAGATATTACCAATCAACTTAAAGATAGATTTCAGTATCTAGAAAAAGAATCTGAAAAGGCTAAAGAAGGTTTAAAACTTATAAACGAGTTAGAATTACATCAGCTTAGCCATTATAAAAAATATCTAATAGACTCCGAATCAGAATTAAAAGTCAATAGTTATAAGCATGAAGAATTAAGTGTATTGAGAGATAGCCTTTTGGAGGAGATAAATGAGATTAATAAGACCTATGATCCTTTAAAGGAAAATTTAAGAGTGCTTGAGTCTGAATTAGAAGAAAAAAGTAAGTTAATTGATGAACTTGGTAAAAACTTAACTTTCTTAAAAGCTGATTATCAAGTACTTACAGAAAAATTAGATTTAAAAAACCATGAATTATTGAGAGTAAAACAAGATATTGAAAATGAGAAAAAAACTTTAGAAAAGATTAAACTCAATATTGAAAAGGAAAGAAAACTTCAGAATGAACTAGAAAAAAAGATAGAAGAAAATGAAGAAATATTAAAAAACAAAAATGCAATTCTAGAGGAAATCGAAAAGCGTATCATTGAAGTAAAAGAAAAACAAGCAATAAAAGAAGAAGAAATAGCTGGATTAAGAGAAAGACTATCAGAACTAGAATTATCAAAAAACACCAATTTAGGTTTATCTAAAAATTACTCAATGGATCTAGTACATTTAAATGAAGATTTAAACAAAACGATTCAAAATAATGTCGAAATAAAACGTGATCAAGATCAAAATACAGAATTAAGAAATCAAAAATTAGATGAAATTGATAAATTAAAGAATGAATATAATATACTATTAGAAAAGCTCCAAAGTTATCAGTATGATTATGATAGTATTAAATCAAACGAATTGGACTTAAAATCAAAGATTAGCCGATTAAAATCAAATTATGAAATCATCAATAATATCTATCAAAATTATGAAGGATTTAATAAGTCTGTTCAAAGACTATTAAAGAATAGTGAGAGAAACCCTGAGGTAAAGAGTAAAATAATCGGCACTTTAGCTGAACTTATTACTGTTAAAGATAGGTATATGAAATCTATAGAATATGCCCTAGGGCAATCTCTACAAAACATTGTAACTAAAACGTCTTTCGATGCTAAATTCTTAATTGAATATCTAAAAAAAGAAAATTTAGGAAGAGTTACATTTTTACCTATTGAAAGATTTGTTCCTAGACAGAGAGCTTTAAATGGACTATCAGATTCTGATTACCTAGCTGTAGCATCAGATGTTATAAGATGTAATGAGAATATAAAGCCGATAATCGAATACCAGTTAAATAGAACACTAATAGTGCAAGATATGGAGAAAGCACTTAAAATAAGTAAACTAAATAATCAGAACCGAATTGTAACTTTGGATGGAGATATAATCAATACGTGGGGATCTATGATTGGTGGATCGGTTTATAAGAATACAGCTAGTAGTTTGATTAATAGAAAAAATGAGATAGAACATTTAGTAAAAAGTATATCTAAAGCAGAACAAGAATTAGTTTCAAGTAGTGAAAAAATAAAGTCTAATATAGAAAATATAAATAATACAAAAACCCGGATTAAGAGTTATGAAGAGGTTATATTCGAACTGAAGTCTGAAATAGATTCACTAAATAATACCATTACTGAAATTAATTTAAAACTTGATATTAACAATGAAAAAATCGATAATATAAAATCAGAAATAAACCAGAAGAATTTAAGGCAATCAGAGCTACTAAATGTTAGCGAAGATGATATAAAAGAGATTAGAACGACTATCTCCGAATTCGAGCACCAAAATGAGCTTATTGATAATTCCAAAAGAAAACTATATGATGATAAAATGAATATGGACGTAGAAATATTAGCGTATAAAAACGAAGTAGAACTAATAAAAAGAGATGTATTAATCGCTGAGAATAATATTTCTGATTACGATGCAAATATGAGTTTCACTATGGGTTCCCTTGAAAGAAATGAAAAGTATATGTCTGATTGCGAAACAGAAATAGTAACAATTAATAAGAGACTTATAGAAAATGAAAAAGATAGTGAAAAGCTTGAATTAGAAATTAGTAATGGAAAAATGAAAGTCGATGGATGTAGATCTGAAATTGCTGATTTAAAGATTAAATATGATAATATGTCAGAAAGTAGATTTACACTTACTTCTGAAATATCGGAAATTGATCTTAAAATATCCAAGTTAGAAAATCAAATATTTTCAATTGAAGAGAGAATAAAAAGTAGAAAAGATGCATTAATTGAAGAGTATTTGATTTCCGAAGACGATTTGATAAGTAAACTGGAGAGTCTTGAACCAATAAAAACTAGCCTGAATGCAATAAAAGAGCTTAAAAATAAAATAAAAGAGATTGGTCATTTCAGCTATGATTCCATTGAGGAGTTTAAGCTTGTTAGTGATGAATTAGAGTTTTATACAAGCCAAAAAGAGGACCTATTAAACTCAAAATCTGATATAGAAAAAATAATAGAAACTCTGGATATTAAAATTGTAGATACCTTTAATACTAGTTTTTTAGATATAAACAATAAATTCAACAAAATATTCTCAATTTTATTTAAAGGTGGTCGCGCTAGACTCATTCTCAATACAAATGATGTATTAAATGCAGGTGTTGACATAGAAGTTGAACCACCTGGCAAAAAACTTCAAAATCTTTCGTTGCTTTCAGGTGGAGAAAGAGCTTTAACAGCTGTTGCATTGCTTTTTGCAATATTTGAAACAAGACCTGCACCTTTTTGTATTCTAGATGAGGTTGACGCAGCTCTTGACGAATCAAATATTGCAAGATATGTAAAATATTTGAGATCTTTTAAAGATATTCAGTTTATAATCATTACTCATAGAAAACTCACTATGGAAATAGCTGACACTTTATATGGGGTTACAATGGAGCAAGAAGGAATTTCAAAAATGCTTACATTAGAATTGCAAAATGCATAGGAGGTAATTATGTTCAAAGGTTTTTTTAAAAAGAATAATGAACCAGAAGATCTACAGAATAGTATTGATAAAAATGAAGATAATCAAGATAAGTCTGACGAAAGTGTAGGTTTTTTCTCTGGATTTTTAAAAGGTTTATCTAAAACCAGAGACAATATATCAAAAAAAATTGATGGTATCTTAGCAGGATTTACTACTATTGACGATGACCTATATGAAATGTTAGAAGATACGCTTATACTCTCAGATATAGGTGGTCAAACAACTATGGAAATTGTAGACAGATTAAAAGATGTAGTCAGAGAAAAAAGAATAACTGACCCTCATCAGATAAAATCAGAATTAAATCTTTTATTAAAAGAAATTATGAATGAGGGAAATCTAGATAGTAGAGTTGATATAGATAATACTCCATTGATAATGCTTGTAATTGGAGTGAATGGAGTTGGTAAGACAACTACTATTGGCAAATTGGCAAAGAAATATAAAGATAAAAACAAGAAGCTTTTATTGGCGGCTGCAGATACTTTTAGAGCAGCAGCTATTGATCAGTTAGGAGAATGGTCTGGTAGAGTTGGAGTAGAAATGATAGCGCATAGTGAAGGGGCAGACCCTGCAGCTGTAATTTTTGATGCAATAGCAGCTGCAAAATCAAGAGGTTCAGATATAGTAATCTGTGATACTGCAGGAAGGCTTCACAATAAAAAGAATCTAATGAATGAACTAAATAAGATTCATAGAGTAATTGAAAGAGAATATCCTGAAGCCAGGTCCGAAACACTTTTAGTACTCGATGCCACTACAGGTCAAAACGCCATGTCTCAGGCTAAAGAGTTTAATGAAGTTGCTGATATTTCAGGTATAATACTAACAAAAATGGATGGTACCGCAAAAGGTGGAGTTGTTGTTAGAATACAAAATGAGATGAACATACCTGTTAAATATATAGGTCTTGGAGAAGGTGTTGAAGATTTAAAAGAATTCAATATCGATGACTTTGTAGATTCTATAATTTCATAATTATAAAAAACTTGACAAATGTCTTAAAAGGGATTAAGATATTACAGTCAAGTTTTTTTGTTGACCAATAGAGGTGAAAAATATGGATGATAGACTTCAAGTGGTGTTATTACTTGATTATTATGGTAAACTTCTAAGTGATAAGCAATACATAGCAATGACTTCTTATTATTACGACGATTTATCATTGATTGAAATTGCTAAAAATCAGAATATAACAAAACAAGCTGTTTCTGATTTGATTAGAAGATCCGAGAAAAAACTTTATGAAATCGAAAATGAACTAAATATGATTAATAGAAATATTGAGTTAAGAAAAAAACTAGAATTACTTAATGAAGATTTTACCAATCTTTATGATATAATTGGGAATAGTGAATGTATAGAAAAAGTAGAGATTATTCACGATAAATTGAATACAATAATTAGTAAAATTATCTAATATACAGGAGGTGTATATTATGTTTGAAAGTTTAGCCGAGAAATTACAAGATATTTTCAGCGGCTTAAAAGGAAAGGGCAAACTTTCAGAAAAAGACGTTGAATTAGCTCTCAGAGAGATTAGAATGGCACTTTTAGAAGCCGATGTCAACTACAAGGTTGTAAAAGATTTTATTAAGTCCATTAAGGAGAGAGCTATAGGTAACGAAGTAATGGAAAGCTTAACTCCTGGTCAGATGGTAATAAAAATCGTAAATGATGAGCTTACTAAGCTTATGGGTGAAAAAGAGGAAAAATTAAATCTATCTTCATCACCTCCATCTATAATATTACTCTGTGGTCTTCAAGGAGCAGGTAAAACAACACATGCCGGAAAACTAGCACTTCATTTAAAAAAGCAGAATAAAAGACCTCTTTTAATAGCTTGCGATATATATAGACCGGCTGCTATAAAGCAATTAGAAGTTGTCGGGGGTCAAGTTGGAGTTCCTGTATTTTCTATGGGAGATAAAGTAAATCCAGTAGATATTGCAAAAGCTGGACTTAAACAAGCAAAAAATGAAGGCAATGACGTGGTTATCATAGATACTGCTGGTAGACTTCATATAGACAACGAGCTCATGGATGAACTTGTAGCTATAAAAGATGCAACTAATCCTGACGACATACTACTTGTAGTTGATGCTATGACAGGTCAAGATGCTGTAAATGTTGCAGAAAATTTCAATAATGAGTTAGAGATTACCGGGGTAATATTGACGAAACTAGATGGTGATGCAAGAGGTGGTGCGGCATTATCTATCAGACAGGTTACTAATAAACCAATAAAATTTATTGGAGTTGGTGAAAAGCTCGAAAACATCGAACCATTCTACCCGGACAGAATGGCATCTAGAATTCTAGGCATGGGAGATGTTCTTACTCTAATTGAAAGAGCTCAATCTGCAATAGACGAAAAAAATGCTAAAGAACTAGAAGAAAAGATACGATCACAAACATATTCTTTTAACGATTATTTAGAACAACTCGATCAAATGAGGAACATGGGGCCACTAGAAGACATATTGGCAATGGTCCCAGGCTTTAATTCTAAGCAGTTAAAAGGCTTAAGTATTGATGAGAAAGATATTAAAAGAATTGAAGCAATGATTCAGTCCATGACCATGGAAGAAAGAGAAAAACCAGAGATAATTGACAATAGTCGCAAGAAGAGAATTGCTGAAGGTGCAGGAGTAACAACCGTTGATCTTAACAGATTATTAAAGCAATTCAAAGAGACAAAAAAAATGATGAAAAGATTTACAGGAATGGAAAAATCAATGAAAAAGAGAGGCAAATTTAATTTACCTTTTTTTAAATAAATAAAACAAATTAGGAGGAAAACACATGGCAGTAAAAATTAGACTTAAAAGAATGGGTGCAAAAAAGAGACCTTTTTATAGATTTGTTGTAGCAGACTCTAGAGCACCAAGAGATGGAAGATTTATTGAAGAAATAGGATATTATAATCCACTAACTGAACCGAAAACTGTAAAAGTAGATGCAGAGAGAGTTAATTACTGGATTTCTGTAGGTGCTAAACCAACAGACACAGTAAACAGACTATTCAAAAACAATGGTGTTTATGAAGCAAAAACAAATGAAGAACCGGTATCTGTAGCTGAAGAAGAAGTTAAAAATGAAGCTGTAGAGGAGACAGAATCCAAGGAAGAAGAAGTAGTAGAGGAGTAAGATTACTATTTTATTCAGGAGGCAAGAATGAAAGATTTAATTTTTAATATAGCAAAACAACTAGTTGACAATCCTGAAAAAGTTATAGTAGAAGATAGTTTAGAAGGTAATATTTTGACTATTAGGATTAATGTTGATCCATCAGATATGGGAAAAATAATTGGAAAACAAGGTAGAATTGCTAAGGCAATAAGAACTGTAGCAAAAGCTGCAGGAATTAAGCAAGATCTGCAAGTACACGTAGATATAGTAGACTAATGAGTGAATTAATAAAAGTTGGTCAGATTATAGGTACATTTGGAATTAGGGGAGAGGTAAAGCTCTTTCCTATAACTTCAAATGTTCAAAGATTTTCTGAACCTGTTGAATTTATTATTGGTGATAATCAGATTGTTACTATAAAGAGCTTCAGACAAGACAAGAGAATTCTTATTCTTAAGTTTAATGAGTTTGATAATATTAATCAAATTGAAAAATATAAAGGCGAATATCTATATGTTGCATCAGAAAATTTATATGAACTGGAAGAGGATGAATACTTCCATCACGATATAATTGGGCTAGAAGTATTCGAGGATGATTTACTTGTTGGGAAAATTATAGATATCATTGAGAATCCAGCAAATGACATCTACATTGTTGAGACGAAAAAAGGTAAACAGTTTTTTCTTCCTGCAGTAAAAGAATTCATACTAAATATTGATGTAAATGAAAATAGAGTAAATATAAAAACGATAGAAGGTATGATAAATGAAATTTGATATTATTACTATTTTTCCATCGTTTTTTAATTGTCTTTATGAATATGGGTTGATTGGAAAAGCTATAGAAAACTCAGTCATAGAAATAAACTCTGTGGATCTAAGGGATTATTCTAAAGATAAGCATAAAAAGGTTGATGATGAAATTTATGGTGGTGGGCCTGGGATGCTTATGACGGCTCAGCCTATTTACGATGCAATTACCGATTTGAGTACTGAGGATTCTAAGGTAGTGTTTTTATCACCACAGGGGAAAGTTCTAAATCAAGAACTTGTAGAAGAGTTTGCTGAGTATGAACACTTAATACTTCTATGTGGTCATTATGAAGGCGTTGACCAAAGAGTAATTGATAATTATATCGATTATGAAGTTTCTATTGGCGACTATGTTTTAACCGGTGGTGAGCTTCCTGCAATGGTATTGATTGATTCAGTATCAAGGTTTATACCAGGAGTAATTGGCAATGAAGATAGCTTGACTGAGGATTCTTTATACAATGGATTATTAAAATATTCTGTGTATACAAGACCTAGAGAATTTAATGGTCATATAGTTCCTGAAGTACTACTTAGCGGTAATCATAAATTAATCAATGAGTGGAGAAATAAAAGCTCATTAGAAAACACAAAATTGAAAAGACCTGACTTATACGAAAAGTTTAAAGAAAAGTAATTATCAATTATTATTTGAAGTTGGAAAATGAATATGGTATAATATTCAAGGTGAATACACACGTCTCTTGACGGATTTGAGGTTGCCTATGGGTTTCAATGAAGCGTGACGGAGACGGAGGAAAAAAACGCGGAGGTGCAATATGTCAGTAATCACAATGAAGAGCCTACTAGAGGCCGGTGTTCATTTTGGACATCAAACTAGAAGATGGAATCCAAAGATGGCGAAGTTCATCTTTACTGAGAGAAATGGTATCTATATCATTGATCTTCAAAAAACAGTTAAAAAAATGGAAGAAGCTTATGCAGTTGCAAAAGAAGTTTCTGAAAATGGTGGAACAGTGCTTTTTGTAGGAACTAAGAAGCAAGCTCAAGAAGCTATTGAAAATGAAGCTAAAAGAAGTGGTCAACACTATGTAAGCCAAAGATGGCTTGGTGGTATGCTAACTAACTACCACACTATTAAGAAAAGAATTGACAGACTTCATGAGCTTGAAAAAATGGAAGAAGAAGGTGTTTTTGAAGTTCTTCCAAAAAAAGAAGTTATGCAATTACTACACGAAAGGGATAGACTTGAAAAATTCCTAGGAGGAATTAAAGAGATGAATGGTCTTCCTGATTTAATGTTCGTTGTAGACCCTAAAAAAGAAAAGATTGCAGTAAATGAAGCTAGAATACTTGGCATCCCTGTTATTAGTATTGTTGATACAAACTGTGATCCAGATGAAGTGGATTACCCAATTCCTGGAAATGACGATGCTATTAGAGCTGTTAAGCTATTAACAGGTACTATTGCAAATGCTATCATCGAAGGAAAACAAGGAGAACAGTACGAGGAAGCTGAAGAGGCTGAAGAATACGAAGAAATAGATGAAGTTACTGAAGAAGTAGAAGAAAATTCTGAAGAAGATAACGAAGAATCTGAAGAGGAATAAAACAAAAAGGGTAAGGGTTTAAAGAGATGTTCTTTACTCTTACCTTTATTTATATGAGGAGGAGAATATTATGGCAGCATATACAATGGCAGATGTAAAAGAACTTAGAGAAAAAACAGGTGCAGGAATGATGGACTGTAAAAATGCGCTTGTAGATACAAATGGAGACGTTGAAAAAGCAGTCGCACTTTTAAGAGAAAAAGGACTTGCTGGTGCAGAAAAAAAAGCAGGAAGAATTGCTTCTGAAGGTATAGTTGAAGCTTATATTCATGGCGGAAGAATCGGAGTTTTAATTGAAGTTAACACTGAGACAGATTTCGTTGCTAAAAATGATGATTTTAAATCATTTGTTAAGGATATGGCTATGCAAGTTGCAGCATCAAATCCAAAGTATGTATCTAGAGAAGATATAGATGAGGAAGTTGTACAAAAAGAAAGAGAAGTATTAACAAACCAAGCAATAAATGAATCAGCTGAAAAGAAAATCCCTGAAGATAAAGCTAAAATGATTGCTGAGAAAAAAGTTGAGGGAAGAATGGAAAAATTCTTCGAAGATATTTGTATGCTAGATCAACCATTCATTAAAGATCCTAGCAAAAAAGTTGGCGATGTCTTAACTGAACTAATAAGCAAAATTGGTGAAAATATCAAGATCAGAAGATTCACTAGATACGAAGTAGGCGAAGGTTTAGAGAAAAGAGAAGAAAACTTTGCTGAAGAAGTTGCTAAACAAATAGGATAATTACAAATTTGGAGAACACTGGTTGTTCTCCATTGTAGTAATATGATAAAATAGTAATGGAACAACTCTAGGAGGAGTCGTATGGAGCGTGTTTATAATAGGGTAATTCTTAAGTTAAGTGGAGAGGCACTATCCGGTGGTAAAGGCCATGGATTAGATGATGTAACAATTAATAATATTTGTTCGAAAATCGTTGAAATTAGCAAGACAGGGGTTCAAATTGCCATTGTAGTAGGTGGAGGTAATTACTGGAGAGGAAAATCAAGCACCATGATTGATAGGAGTACTTCTGACAACATGGGAATGCTGGGCACGGTAATTAATGCACTTAGACTACAAGCTTCACTTGAAGAAATGGGTGTGGATACAAGGGTGCAAACTGCAATAGATATGCAGCAAGTTGCTGAACCATTTATTAGAAGAAGAGCTATTAGGCATCTTGAGAAAGGTAGAATAGTTATATTTGGAGCAGGATCAGGCATGCCTTATTTTTCAACCGACACTACCGCAGCTCTTAGAGCTGCTGAAATAGGCGCTGATGTAATATTAATTGGCAAACAAGGCGTAGATGGTGTTTATGATGAAGACCCTAATATTAATCCCGCTGCTAAAAAATTTGATGAGCTAACTTATATTGAAGTACTTAATTTAGGCTTGGGGATCATGGACTCTACAGCAACTTCGCTTTGCATGGATAATAATATCCCGCTGCTTATTTTTGGAATAGATGATCCAGAGAATTTAATAAGAATATTTAATGGAGAAAAAATAGGAACAACAATTCGTTAGGAGGATTCAAATGTATAAGCCAGTAATTACAGAGTTAGAACAAAGATCGAAAAAAACAATCGCTGCACTTAAAGATGAATTGAGCCAAATTAGAGCTGGTAGAGCTAACCCGGCATTAGTTGAAAAGATCACAGTTGATTATTATGGAGTACCAACTCCCATACAACAAGTTGCATCTATTTCTGCACCTGAAGCTAGATTGTTAGTTATCCAGCCTTGGGATGTAAATATTATAAAAGAAATAGAAAAGGAAATACTAAAATCTGACCTAGGAATTACTCCATCAAATGATGGTAAGCTAATAAGATTACCATTTCCTGTGCTAACAGAAGAAAGAAGAAAAGATTTAACAAAGTTAGCAAAAAAGATTTCTGAAGATTCTAAAGTTGGTATAAGAAATCTCAGACGTGATGCAATGGATCAAATCAAAAAATTAGAGAAAGAAAATTCACTACCTGAAGATGATAGAAAGGTTGCTGAAACAGAAGTACAAGAAGTCATTGATTCGTATAATAAGCAAATAGATGAAATTTTAAAATCTAAAGAAGAAGAATTAATGGAATTTTAATGAATGATCTCGAAGTTGGGTTTACCAACTTCGAGCTTATTTAATGGATTTCTTATATTGGGGGTTTAAATGAGCGATATAAATAATTCAAATATAAAAATGCCTACACATATATGTATTATAATGGACGGTAATGGTAGATGGGCTTCAAAAAAATTAATGCCAAGATCTTACGGTCATAAAGTGGGTATGGATAGTGTTATTGAAATCGTAAAACACAGTAGCAATATCGGAATCAAATATCTAAGTCTTTATGCTTTTTCAACTGAAAACTGGAAAAGACCAAGTGAAGAAGTGAATGGACTAATGGATTTAATGGTCATTTATATAAGAAATCAATTAAATGAACTAAAAAAGAATAATGTAAAAATAAAATTAATGGGAGATAAATCAGTACTACCCAAGAAACCATTAGCTGAAATTAATAGGGCTATTGATGAAACCAAGAATAATACAGGAATGGTATTAAATTTGGGTATAAATTATGGTGGAAGAGCTGAAATGATAAAGGCATGTAAAGAAATCACAGAAAATGTAATAAATGGAACTATCAACATCGAAAACCTAACAGAAGAGAATTTTGCAGATTATCTATATACTAAAGGACAACCTGATCCTGATTTATTGATTAGACCAGGTGCTGAAAAGAGACTTAGCAACTTTATGACATATCAAACTGCTTACAGCGAATTGTACTTCACTGACGTCTTATGGCCTGATTTTAGAAGTGCACATCTTGATGAGGCAATAGCTGAATATAGTAGACGAAAGAGAAGATTCGGAGGATTATAATGAATAAACTATTAACTCGAACATTGAGCGGAATAATAATATTGATATTAGTGATATTCTTCACTACTAGCGGAGGGTTACTGTTATTTGCATCCGTATTATTGCTGAGCTCAGTGGCATCATTTGAGTTTAATAGGGCTCTTGGAAGGATAGGAATAAATTACCCTCTCATATGGCAGTTAATTTCAGGACTTGCAATTAGTTATTTTGCATTTATGAGATATTATGAATTATTAATTCTTTTCATAGCTGCTTTAACGGTCTTTTCTTTCATTATTGCTGCATTGGGAAATAAATATGATCTTAGAGATATGAATGGATTTATATTTTCAATATTATACATTAACCTACTTTTAAGTATAATGTTAATTTTTGATAATAGTGAGTATTTATACCTGGTATATTGTTGTGCATGGGGTACTGATACTTTTGCGTATGTTTTTGGAATACTACTAGGTAGACATAAACTAATAGAAAGGCTTAGTCCCAACAAAACTATTGAAGGGGCTATAGGAGGGATTTTTGGTTCAGTTGTATTGGTTTTAATCGTAGTATTTATTAGAGGAATGGAAAGACCTTTCATGTGGGCGCTCTTTGCAGCAATTGGATCGATGATATCTCAAATGGGTGATATTTCTGCTTCCGCAATAAAGAGAAAAGCAGGCATAAAGGATTATGGTAATATTATCATTGGACATGGAGGAATTCTAGACAGATTTGATTCTGTCATATTCACTCTACCGGTGGTTTATTTATTAAGTATAGTTTTAGGAAGGTGAGAAATGCAGTCAATCATATTAACGACAATTACATCGGTAATTGTTTTCTTATTAGTAATATTAATACACGAGTTTGGTCACTTTGCAGTTGCTAAGCTCGTTGGCATACAGGTAAATGAGTTTTCTATAGGTATGGGGCCATCACTATATTCAAAGCGACGAGGCGAAACCAAATATTCTATTAGAGCCTTACCTATCGGAGGTTATGTGGCTATGGAAGGAGAAGATGAAGAGAGTTTCAATCCGAGAAGTTTTAATAAATCTCCGGTAAGTAAAAGAATTGCAGTAATACTAGCCGGTGCAATTATGAATTTCATATTAGCATTGGTTGTTCTATTTATAATTGGATTTAGTTTAGGTACCCCTGTGAACTCTATATCAGAATTTACTGAAAATTCTCCAGCTCAAGTAGCAGGAATGCAAGTTGGAGATAAGATTATAAGGGTTGAAGGTATAGAAACTAAAACCTGGACCGACGTTACAGAAGCAATATCTAAATCCGATGATAAAAACATTACTATCACCGTTCAAAGAAGCAATGAGAATATAGATTTAAATGTAACAAGGGATGAAGATGGTAAAGTTGGTATTATGGCGAATGTAAAGAGGTCAATATCAGGTGCTATAGCATATAGTATTCAAACCACTATATTCTTATTAAATGAAATGATAAAATTTTTTGGCAGATTATTTAGAGGTAGTGTAAGCATAAACGAAGTATCCGGTCCTGTCGGGATAATTAGCGAAATTGGAAACGCAGCACGTACCGGAGTATTAAATGTACTTTTAATACTAGCATTTATCAATATAAATGTAGGTTTTTTTAACTTATTACCTATACCGGCTCTTGATGGTTCAAAGGTAATAATACTTTTAATTGAAGCTATAAGAAAAAAACCTATACCTCAAGAAAAAGAAGGTATAATAAATCTTATTGGATTTATATTTTTAATTGGGCTTTTGATAGTAGTTACTTTTAAAGATATAATTCAAACTGGAATTTTTGGAGGATAGTGTGGCTAGAAAAATTACAAAAATGATTATGGTGGGGAATGTACCTGTTGGAGGAGATTCCCCTATTACTATTCAGTCTATGACAAACACCATTACAGCTGATATAACTTCTACAGTGAATCAGATAATTCGAATGGAAGAAAAAGGTTGTGGTATTGTAAGATCAGCAGTTAATAATTTAGATGATGCAAAAGCTCTTAAAAAAATAAAAAACCAAATTAATATTCCAATTGTTGCCGATATACAATTTGATTATAAACTTGGGATAATGGCAGTAGAAAATGGTTGTGATTGTTTAAGAATAAACCCTGGAAACATAGGTGCAGAACACAAGGTAAGAGAAATCGTAGAAGTATGCAAAGCTTATAGTGTTCCGATAAGGATAGGAGTAAATTCCGGATCCCTGTCGAAAGAAATGGTAGATAAATTTGGAGGCGTTAACACTGACAGTCTAGTTGAAAGCGCAATTGAACAAATTGAAATGCTTGAAAAATATAATTTTGATCAAATAAAGATATCGATTAAATCAAGCCATGTTAAAACAATGATAGAGTCATATACAAAGCTTTCCGATTTGACCGATTATCCTCTACATCTGGGTGTTACTGAGGCAGGACCTGTACAAAAAGGAACTATAAAATCAAGCATAGGAATTGGTACTTTACTTTACAATGGAATTGGAGATACACTAAGAGTTTCGTTAACAGGTGATCCTGTAGAAGAAGTAGTTGTTGGAAGGGAAATCTTAAGGTCACTTGGTCTATATAATAAAGGTATAGATTTGATTTCTTGTCCTACATGTAGTAGAACAAAAGTTGATTTAATCGAGATAGTTAATAAAGCAGAAAAACTTCTTGAAAAATACGATAAAAATCTTACTATTGCAATTATGGGTTGTCCTGTAAATGGACCCGGTGAAGCAAAAGAAGCAGATATTGGAATAGCTTGTGCCGGTGGATATGGAATTATATTTAAAAAAGGTCAGACAATTAGGCGCGTTGAAGAAGATATGCTTCTCGATGCATTGATAGAAGAAATAGATATGTTATAGGTGATTAGATGAAGAATTCTAAGTTTTGGAAAGATATAGTTACACAAGTTCCATCAATTATAAATATAGAAAAAATTGAATTCGATTCTTTGGCAAAGACTTTAATACTATCGCTTACTGTATCGGAGGACTATGATAAGTCAGATGCCGATTTTATCACTTATAAAATATCTGAACATATATCTAATATAAAAATTATAATAAAACATGAATTAAATAATAGACAGCAATTAAATTCTGAATATATAGAAAATTTATTTAAGTCATACACAAGTAAGTACTCTATTCTTAGAAGTAACCAAAATGACTGTTGTATTAAATATTCAAAAGGCCAGATAATATTAGAAGCTTCCAACAATACAATTGCTAATTTTATAAATAAAAAGAAGATAATAGCTTGCCTGAAAGAAGATGTTCTTAGGGATTGTGGTAGTGAAGTTGATATAAAACTTGACTTGATAAAGAGTATAGATGTAAATGAATTTTTAGAAGAAGCTGAAAAGCAAGAACAGAATTTAACCAAGAAAATCTTAAGTTCAGCTCCACTTAAAAAAACAAAACAAAAATCTAAAAATACTGAAGAAGAGTTTTATATCGGAAAGAAAATTAAGGATGCCCCTCAAAAAATTAATACATTAAATCAAGATACTCATTGGATAACTATTGAAGGGACTATTTTCGATATAAAGGATAGAAAGACTGCAAAGGGCGAAAATATTGTATCATTTTATATTTATGATGATACAGGTGCAACTACTTGTAAGGTTTTCTGGTCTGATGATATATATAATAGATTTAAAGAAAATGTAAGTGAGAATTCAAATGTACTACTTTCTGCAAAATATTATATGGACAGCTTCGAAAGAAGGTATGTAGCCAATATAGTTAGCCTAACAAGATCTTCAAAAAACAAAATAATTGACAACAGTATAGAAAAAAGAATTGAACTAAGAACACATACTCTTATGAGTGCATTAGATGGATTTGTATCTGCGCCCGTTTTATATGACACTCTTGAAAGTTGGGGTCATAAAGCAGTTGCGATTACAGACAAAGACGTGGTACAGGGATTCCCGGAAGCGATGCACCTCTCAGAAGCCAAAAATATAAAGACTATTTACGGTATGGACACTACTATAGTAGAAGATTATCTTCCTATTTTAGTTAATGATTCAAGCCCTGTTGAACATAAGTCGTATGTGGTTTTTGACATAGAGACAACGGGTCTTTCACAACACTATGATAAAATTACTGAAATAGGAGCCGTAAAAGTTGTAGACGGTATAATCGTTGATGAATTTGGTGAGCTAGTAAACCCTAAGAGACATATACCTGATAAAATAGTCAATCTAACAGGAATATCCAATGAAATGGTTGCAGACAAACCAATAATAGATGAAGTTCTACCTATATTTTTGGATTTCTGCAAAGATTCATGCTTGGTTGCTCATAATGCTGAATTTGACATTAGCTTTATAGTCGAAGCTGCATATAATTTAGGAATCGATTTTAACTATCCATATGTTGATACTCTATTTCTCTCTAGGTTTTTAAATCCTGAATTAAGAAATCATAGACTAGATACACTTGCTAGAAAATATGAGGTAAGGCTACTAAACCATCATAGAGCTGTAGATGATGCTACTGCGACGGCACAGGTTTTTATAGAAATGCTAAATCATATAAGGTCTAACAATATTTCATTAACTTCCGATATTAATACCGAGGGAACTTCTTGGCCAAAAACAGCGACAAAGGAAAGTAACATGCTCTTATTGGTCAAGGATATTATCGGACTTAAAAATTTATATAAAATTGTATCCTACTCAAATACTAAAGGCTTATATAAAACGCCTAAGCTTCCAAGAAGCATTTTAGACAAATATCGAGAAGGACTACTAGTTGGTTCAGGCAATCTACATGGTGATTTATACCAAGGTATATTAAATAGAAAAAGCGATGAAAAGCTTGAAGAAATAGCAAAATATTTTGATTTTTTAGAAGTATTACCGCTTGATAACTTTGAACACTTGATACAAAATCCGGAATCAAGATTCGCAATAAATAGTATTGATACAATCATTGAAGTAAATAAAAAAATTGTTTCCCTTGGTGAAAAGTTAAATATACCTGTTGTAGCAACGGGTGATGTTCACTACCTTGAAGAAAATGACTTTATTTATAGAGATATAATAAGAACTGTTCAATATAATAGAGCAGGCGACCTATCAAAAAAGTTATTCTTAAAGACTACCGATGAAATGTTAAATCAATTCTCATATCTTGGTAGAGAAAAAGCGCATGAGGTCGTAATTACAAATAGCAATTTAATAGCTAATGAAATAGAAAATATTAGGCCAATCCCTAAAGGGAAATTTCCACCTAGGATGGAAGGATCTGATGAACAATTAAGGGATATAGCTTACAATAAAGCACATTTAATTTACGGAGAAATACTTCCTGACATAGTCAAAGAAAGATTAGATAAAGAGTTAAATTCAATTATTAATAATGGATATTCTCTACTCTATATCGTAGCAATGAAATTGGTTTTAAAATCAAATGAAGACGGTTTTCTAGTAGGATCCAGAGGTTCTGTAGGAAGTTCTTTTGTTGCAACTATGACCGGTATAACAGAAGTAAATCCTCTTGTAGCACATTATGTTTGTGAGGGATGTCAGTATTCAGAATTTATTACAGATGGAAGTACTGACTCCGGAATAGACTTACCTGATAAAGTATGTCCCTCATGTGGTAAACCACTTTTAAAAGATGGTCACAATATACCATTTGAAGTATTTTTAGGCTTTGAGGGAAATAAGGAACCAGACATAGATTTAAACTTTGCCGGTGAGTATCAGCCCATATGTCACAAGTACACTGAGGAGCTGTTTGGATCAGATAATGTTTTTAGAGCGGGTACCATTGGTACGATTAAGGAAAATACAGCATACGGCTATATTAAGAAGTACTTTGAAAGATTAGATAGAAGTATTGATCCAGCAGAAGTGGCTAGACTTCAGAAAGGCATTGTTGGTGTCAAGAGAACTACAGGTCAGCACCCAGGAGGAATTATTGTAGTACCAAGTGATAAGGAAATAGAAGATTTTACTCCTATCAGCTATCCGGCTGATGATCCTGAATCAGGTGTAATTACAACTCACTTCACTTTTAGATCTATAGAAGACACTATATTAAAACTAGATTTATTGGGGCATGATGTACCAAGTATAATAAGAATGTTGACTGATTTAACCGGTGTTGATGCTAATAATATTCCGTTAAGTGATACTGATACTATGCGTATTTTTAGCTCAACGGAATCATTAGGTTTTAAGGATGAATCCAATAATAACTCGGTAGGAACATTAGGAATACCTGAATTTGGTACTGGTTTTGTAAGACAAATGTTAATGGAAACAAAGCCTAAAACATTTGGAGAGTTAGTGCGAATATCAGGTTTATCACATGGTACTGATGTATGGCTTAATAACGCACAGGAATTAATAAGACAAAACCAAGCTGTTCTTAACGAGGTAATATGTACTAGGGATGATATTATGACCTTCCTAATCCAAAGAGGATTGGAAGATAATATGGCTTTTAATATAATGGAGAATGTTAGGAAAGGTAGAGGACTTAAGCCGGAACATATAGAAGCTATGCAAAAAATAGAACTGCCTAATTGGTATATAAATTCATGCCAAAAGATAAAATATATGTTCCCGAAAGCACATGCTGTTGCTTATGTTCTAATGTCGGTTAGAATTGCATATTTTAAAGTGCACTATCCACAAGCCTTTTATGCAACTTACTTTACTACTAAGATAAATGATTTTCCAGGTTCACTTGCCATAGATGGACTTGAATCGGTCCAAAGAGAGATGAAAAGAATAAAAGACTTAGGCTATGAAGCTTCTCCAAAAGAAACAAATAACTACAATGTTTTAGAAGTTGTTGAAGAGATGTACACAAGAGGGTTTAAAATGAGTGAAGTAAATTTTAAAACTTCTGGTGCTACCAGCTTTTCTGTTTCAGATGATGGTCTTATTGTACCACCATTTTGTGCTTTGGAAAATGTATCAGAACAGTGTTCTGTAGATATATATGAAGAGGTACAAAAGGGACCATTTATTTCGATAGAAGATTTTATTGAACGAACTAGAGCGAATAAAACAGCTGTTGAGTCTTTGAGGCAGAATAATGTTTTAGATAATTTACAAGAAACGAATCAAATAGATTTGTTTTCTATGTTTGATGTGTAAGGATTCGTATTTTTTGCAAGTTAGACGAAAACATGATATAATATTACTAATGCTAGGAGTGGGGAGTCCCACTCTTATTTCTTTAATTAAGTGAATAAAGGAGGCTTAAATCTTGCAAAATATAGCAAAAAAACTCGAACCTGAAATTCAAAAAATCGTAGAAGATTTCAGTTTATTTTATGTTGATACTGAATTTATTAGAGAGAATGGAAACAATATCTTAAGAATTTATATTGATAAAAAAGGCGGAGTAACACTAGATGACTGCCAAGAAGTAAGTAATAAAATAAGCGATTGGCTAGATGAGGAAGATCCTATCAAGAACTCATATTTTTTGGAAGTTTCATCACCTGGCCTAGACAGGCCAATTAAAACGGATAGGGATTTCGCCAGATCATTGGATGAAGAGTTGGAAATCTCATTATATGCCCCATTGGATGGAGAGAAAATATTAACTGGGATATTGAAAGCATATGATAATAATACTTTTACAATCCTAACTAATAAAGGCGAGGTCACTTTAGAAAGAAGTAAAGCTGCAAAAATTGTAAAATTAATTAAGATAGGCGGTTAAGTAAATGAATAAAGATTTTATATTTGCTCTTGAAGAGATTGAAAAAGAAAAAGGTATTTCAAGAGAATCTATATTTGAAGCACTAGAAAAAGCTCTAATTAAAAGTTATGAAAAGAATTATGATAACCAAGTAAATGTCGATGTAGATATAAATCGTGAAACTGGAGTTATAAAAGTATATTCTGTAAAAACAGTAGTTGATGAAGTTGAAGATGAAGTAACTGAAATTGCACTAGATGATGCAAAACAAATTAATTCTGCATACGAAGTGGATGATACAGTGTCCATTGAAGTAACTCCAATGGATTTTGGTCGAATTGCTGCACAAACAGCCAGAAATATCGTTATTCAAAAAATTAAAGATATGGAAAGAGACATAATATACAGTGAGTTCGTCGATAGGGAAAGAGAACTAGTTAACGGAGTAATACAAAGAATAGACAATGGTTATCTATTTATCGATCTAGGAAAATTAGAAGGAGTAGTACCACCTAACGAACAAGTTCCAAACGAGGTTTATAGAGTTAATGATAGGATGAAATTTTACATCTCTGAAGTTAAGAACACTACAAAAGGAGCTCAAATAATTTTATCCAGAGCATCATCCGGGTTAATTATGCGACTTTTTGAACTAGAAGTACCTGAAGTTCATGATGGTACCGTTGATATATTTTCTATCTCGAGAGAAGCTGGATCTAGGACAAAAATAGCTGTGTTTTCTAGAGAAGAAGATGTAGATCCTGTGGGAGCATGTGTTGGGTTTAAAGGTGCTAGAGTAAAAGCAATAGTGGATGAGCTTGGTGGCGAGAAGATAGATATTATAGTATGGGACAAGGATCCTAAAGTTTTTATTAAAAATAGTTTGAGTCCATCAGAAGTATTGGAAGTCTATAGTGATAATTCTACTAAGAGTGCAGTTGCCATAGTACCTGATGAACAATTATCACTAGCAATAGGTAAAGAAGGTCAAAATGTAAGGCTTGCTGCAAAACTAACAAGCTGGAAGATAGACATTAAAGGTAAGAGTAGCTTACAAGAAATGATAGATAATGGTGAACTTGATAAATATTTAAAAGAAAGTGTTAATCAAGATACCGAAGAAGATTCAGAAAACACTGAAGTTGTAGACGAAAGTCTTGATGATATTCAGTTAGAAGAATCTGACATTATAGAGGAGTCTTCAGATTATATTGAAAGTACTGAAGAAGAGCAAGGATTATAGGCATAATATACAAATGGGAGTAAGAAATGTCTAACAAAGTAAGAAAAACACCTATTAGAAAATGTGTAGGTTGTGAAGATAGTAGTTCTAAAAAAGAATTAATTAGAATTGTTAAAAACAAAGAACTAGGAATAGTCTTAGATAAGACAGGCAAATTAAATGGCAGAGGTGCTTATCTCTGCAAAGATATTGAATGCTTGGAAAAAGCAATAAAAAAAAGAAAATTGAATCACGCTTTAAAATCTGAAATTTCGGAAGATATATATAAGGAGATTAGAGATTATGTAGAAAGTGATAACTAGATTTAGGAGGTAGAGTATGAGAAAAAAAAGAGTTTATGAACTAGCGAAGGAATTAAATCTGCCCAGTAAAGAATTAATTAAAAAACTCAATGATTTAGGAGTAGATATAAAAAGTCATATGTCGGTACTTGAAGGTGAAGAGCTTGAGCTTGTTGAAGAGCTTTTAGGTGGCGGTAATGATGGTAAAAAAGCCACAAATAGTAAACAAGAGGAAGTAGAAAGCATGCCAGATAAAAAAGATAAAAAAGATAAAAAAGAAGTACATCACCAAAACACCAATAGTAGTGAACAAAAAAATAGAAATAGAAAATCTAATAATAAGACTAAACAAAATAAAGAAAATAAACCCGAATCTAAACCAATTAAAGAAACAGAAGCAGAATCAGAAGAAAAAACGATTGAAATACCTGACAGCATTGTTCTAAGGGATTTTGCTGAACTAATTGGAATTAATACTAACCAGGTTATTATGAAATTTATTGATCTTGGGGTTATGGCAAGTCAAAACCAAGAGGTAGATTTTGACTCTGCATCTTTAATAGCTGAGGATTATGGTTTTAATGTTATAAAACAAAAACACGAAGAGCTTGATACTTCCAGTGAGTTTGACCTAGACTTTGAAGATGATGAAAGGGATTTAAAACATAGACCTCCTGTTGTAACAGTAATGGGACATGTTGACCATGGTAAAACTTCATTATTGGATAGCATCAGAAAAACAAAGGTTACAAAACAAGAAGCAGGTGGAATTACTCAACATATAGGGGCATCTAGTGTTTCTGTAGAAGGAAATAAAATTATATTTTTAGACACTCCTGGTCATGAAGCTTTTACTTCTATGAGATCAAGAGGAGCTCAAATAACTGATTTAGCAATACTTGTCGTAGCAGCTGATGATGGAGTTATGCCTCAAACGATTGAAGCAATAAACCATGCCAAAGCAGCCGATGTACCAGTTATTGTGGCTATTAATAAAATAGATAAGGATACTGCTAACCCTGATAGAATCATGCATGAGTTAACTGAACATGGCTTAGTGCCTGAAGAATGGGGTGGAGATGTAATAACTGTTCCAGTATCAGCAAAAAATGATACCGGTATAGATGACTTGCTTGAAATGGTTTTAATGGTTGCAGAGATGGAGGAATTGAAAGCAAATCCAAATAGAAAAGCAATAGGCACAGTAATCGAAGCTCAATTAGATAAAGGAAAGGGACCAGTAGCAACGGTTTTAGTTCAAAAAGGAACCTTGAGATTTGGAGATGTTGTAGTTTCCGGAGTTTCTCATGGAAAGATTAGAGCTATGTTTGATGATAAAGGCAAGAAAATAAAAAAAGCAGGTCCTTCAATCCCCGTACAGATTCTTGGGCTTTCAGAAGTTCCTGAGTCCGGTGATATGCTTTATGTAGTTGACGATGAAAAGACGGCTAGAAATTATGCCACTTCATTAAAAGATAGATTGAAAGAAGAAAAAGTTAGAGCAAGTGAAAATATTTCTTTGGAAGCATTATTTGGTAAAATCCAAGAAGGTGAAATAAAGGATTTAAATTTAGTTATTAAAACCGATGTTAAAGGTACAATTGATGCCGTTAGAAACTCACTTGAAAAACTTGGAAATGAAGAAGTTAGAGTTAATATAATTCACGCCGGAGTTGGTGGAATAAGTGAATCAGACGTGCTACTAGCTTCTGCATCAAATGCTATAATCATTGGCTTTAATGTTAGACCGGGTCAGATTGCAATAGAAGCTGCAAAGAACCAAGGAATTGATATTAGAACCTATCGTGTAATATACGATGCAATTGATGATATCCAAGCTGCTATAAATGGTATGTTAGCACCTAAGTTTGAGGAAGAGGTTATTGGTAGAGCTGAAGTAAGAGCTGTATTTAAAGTACCTTCAATAGGAAATATAGCAGGTATTTATGTCCAAAATGGAAAGATAACAAGAAATTCAAAGATAAGATTACTGCGTAATGATGTAGTAGTAGTTGAAGCAGACATTAATTCTCTTAAGAGATTTAAAGATGACGTAAGAGAAGTAAATACCGGATATGAAGGCGGAGTAGGACTTGAAAACTATAATGACATAAAAGAAGGGGACATTATAGAAGCCTTTATAATGAAAGAGATAGAGAGGTAAATTATGAAATCAAAAAGAGTCAGTAGAATTGCATCTGAGATAAAAAAAGTGATATCAGAGTTACTCTTAGAAGGTTTAAAAGATCCTAGAGTATCAGATATGACTACAATTTCATATGTTAAAGTATCTAACGACTTAAGTTATGCCGATGTATACATCTCTGTACTCGGAGATGAAAAAACAAAGGAAGATAGCCTTAACGGCCTAGAAAATGCAAAAGGTTTTATAAAAAAAGAATTGGGCTCCAGGTTAGATCTTCGTCATATACCTGATATAAGGTTTAAAATTGATGATGCTGTTGAAAGAGGCATGCATATAGAGAATTTAATTTTAGAGTTAAAAAAACAAGAACAATGATTAAAGCAAAGTATGAAGAATTCACAAAAGAATTTAAGGAATTGCTAATAAAATCCAAGAGCATAGGAATCTGTGTCCATATTAATCCGGATGGTGATGCTCTTGGATCTATGCTTGGACTATATGGTGGTATAAGACAATTAAATCAAAATGTTGTTTGCATACAAACAGACAAAACACCAAATTATCTTTCATTTCTTCCGGGAATTGATGAACTGGTGCCATATTCGGATGATATGAAATTTGACGTCTTAATAACTTTGGATTCTAGTTCGGTTGATAGAATTGGTACTTGTCAAAAACTTCTAAGAGAAAGTAAAATTTCTGTAAACATAGATCACCATGTCACCAATGATTTTTTTGCAGATTTAAACTTTGTAGTATCAGATGCAAGTTCAACGTCGGAAATAGTTTTTAATATCATAAAGGAATTAAATATAAATCTTAATTCAAATATTGCAACAGCACTTTATGTTGGGATTTTAACTGATACAAACCGGTTTTTATATAAAAATTCAACTTCAAATACATTAAAAAGTGCAGCTGAGCTTGTTGATTCAGGAATAAATAAAGATTTAATACATTATAACCTATATCAGGTTAATACAAGAGGATCATTTTGTCTTACAGGAGAATTAATACAGAATTCTCGGTTTTATCACGATAATAAGCTCGCTTTATGTATTGTTAATACCGAAATGCTCTCAAAGTGTGATGCAAGTCTTGAAGATACAGAAGACAAAATAAATATTCTTAGAGATATTGAAGGTGTTGAAGTAGCTTGCCTGATAAAAGAGGAATCAAATGATAGCTTTAAGGTAAGTCTAAGGAGTAAAACAGTAGTAGATGTATCCACAATCTGTGCTAAATTTAATGGTGGAGGACATGTACATGCAGGAGGATTTTCTTTTACAGGAGAAATAAACAATCTTCAAAAGACCCTGCTGGAGGTTCTAGATGACATCGAATGGGATAAAATTTAAATCGGGCATTATAAATGTATATAAAGAAAGTGGATTCACTTCACATGATGTTGTACAAGTCTTAAGAAAAATTTTAGGCATTAAGCGTATTGGTCATACAGGTACCTTAGATCCAGATGTCACGGGAGTACTCCCAGTATGTATCAATAAAGCTACAAGACTTGTAGAGTATATTCAAAATGCAGGAAAAACTTATGTAGGCACTATGAAACTAGGCATAGCTACAGATACACAAGATATATCGGGAAAGGTAATTGATAGTTCAGATAAAATTGTAACTGAAGATGATATATATCTAGTCTTTGGTGAATTTAAAGGAGTAATTTCACAAATTCCACCAATGTTCTCAGCGGTTCATCATAAAGGACAAAGACTTCATGAACTTGCGAGACTTGGTATTAGTGTCGATAGACCGAGTAGATCAGTTGAAATATATGAATTGAAAATACTATCTATAGATTATCCATTTGTTAAATTTATATGTAGCTGCTCAAAAGGAACATATATAAGGACCTTAGTTCATGATATCGGTAAATCTTTGGGATGTTTTGCCACACTTTATGAACTTGAGAGAACTAAGGTTTCGGACTTTCATGTTGAAGATTCATTTCAACTAGATGAGATTAGAAAAAAAGTCGAAGAGAATGATTTTTCTTTTATTGTCGATATGGATAAAAGCTTAGTAGATATGCCATTAATAAATTTAGATAAAAAATATTTTTTTAATATTATAAATGGGCAAAAAATTCTAACTACAATGGATTCCTCGGATAAAGAATACAAAATTTATTGTCAAAATGTATTTATTGGAATTGGTAAAGTTGTAACCGAAGGCAATAGAAATAAGGTTAGAATTGATAAAATGTTATATCAGGAGTAAGAATGAGGATTATTAATCTAAATAAAGAGATATGTACTGAAGAAACTGTTGTTGGGCTAGGAAATTTTGACGGACTACATTTAGGTCACCAATCATTAATCAATAGTGTTACTGAAATTTCCAAGCAAATGAATATAAAATCATCCGTCATACTATTTGACACCCATACAAATAATATCATAAGAGATAAATCCCAAGATGAATTGACTTCTTTGGATGACAAGATAAAACTACTGAAAATACTAGGGATAGATATAGTGTTTATAGTTGAGTTTTCGGATGAGTTTAGATCCCTGACTCCAGAAGAATTTATCGATTGTGTGTTAATAGAGTCTTGCAATATAAAAGCTGTTGTAGTAGGAGATGATTATACTTTTGGTTATAAAGCAAGAGGTAATGTAGAATTATTAAAAGAAAAGGCGAAAGATAATTATACTTTAAAGATTATCGATGATTATGATATAAATCATGAGAGAGTCAGCAGTTCTACTATTCGGAAAATGATTGGCGAAGGTGAAGTAAGTGCAGCAAGTAAATTACTTGGAAGATTATATTCCATCAAAGGAACTGTAATAAAAGGAGATGGTAGAGGTAAGAAATTAGGTTATCCTACTGCCAATTTACATCTTGATTTTAATTATGTTGTTCCAAAAGACGGAGTTTATGTAACATTAGTTAAAATAAAGAACGAGAATTATTTTAGTCTAACCAGTATTGGAAATAATCCTACATTTGACGGACAGGATAATAGAATTGAAGTTTTTATCGATGATTTTGAAAATGATATATACGGCGAGTCTATAGAGGTTTTATTTTTGGAATATATAAGACCCATGATTAAGTTTGCTTCAAGCGAAGAGCTAATTGACTGTATGAATAAAGATTTTAATAGACTCGTAGAAACAAAAACAGTTTACAATAAAAAGCTTTAATGATATAATAGATAAGGTTAAATACGATGGCGTTGGTATAGGATTAATCAACCATGTCAACAGCTGTACGTGAATATTAGGAGGATAAAAAATGATTACAAAAGAACAAAAAGAATCAATAATTAAAGAGTATCAAACAAAAGAAGGGGATACAGGATCTCCGGAAGTACAAATTGCAATTCTAACTTATAGAATTAACTATCTAACAGAACATCTTAAAAAACATAAAGAAGACCATCACTCTAGAAGAGGTATGTTTAAATTGATTGGTCAAAGAAGAGGACTTCTTAAATATCTTCAAAATAAAGATATTGAAAGATATCGTACTCTTATACAAAAGTTAAATATAAGACGATAATAAGAGCGGCGGTACAGACCGCTCTTAATTTATTATAAGGAGGTACTAATGATTAAAGATTATAAATACGATCTCCAAGGTAAAGAATTAAAAATTACTATTGGTAAAGTTGCTGAACAGGCAAATGGTGCATGTCTAATACAGATGGAAGATACTGTTATTATGGTTACTGCGACCGCTTCAGACCAACCTAGAGAGGGGATAGATTTCTTCCCGCTTAGTTGTGATTTTGAAGAAAAACTTTATTCAGTAGGTAAAATACCGGGCGGATTTATAAAAAGAGAAGGTAGACCAAGCGAACATGCAGTTCTTACATCGAGACTTATCGATAGACCACTAAGACCACTGTTTCCTGAAGGCTATAGAAATGATGTACAAGTAATTGCTACAGCACTATCTATAGATCATGATAACTCGCCGGAAATGCTTTCTATGATAGGTTCATCAGTTGCTCTTAGTATTTCGGATATACCTTTTATGGGTCCGACAGCAGCAGTGACTGTAGGTTTGATTGATAATAAATTTATAATAAATCCAACCGAAGAAGAAAGAAAAATCTCTCAACTACATTTAACAGTAGCAGGGACAAAAGATGCCATTATGATGGTTGAAGCAGGATGTGATATTTTACCTGAAGAAAAAATTCTTGATGCAATACTTTTTGCGCATGAAGAAATAAAAAATATTTGTGATTTTATCTCCGGTATCCAAGATGAGATCGGTCTTGAAAAACGAGAAGTAATTACAGAAGAAGTAAATACTGATCTTGTTGAAAAAGTAAGAGAAATCGCTGAAGAAAAAATGAAAATCGCACTTAAAAACGCTGATAAAACAGTAAGAGAAAAAGAAGTAGATTCAGTTTTTGATACTACACTTGAAACACTACTTATTGAATATCCTGAAAACGAAAAAGACATCAAAGCTGCACTTGATGATATTATTAAGCTAGAAGTTAGAAGGATGATAATAGAGGACAAAGTAAGGCCAGATAATAGAAGACCTGATGAGATTAGAAAAATCACCTGTGATGTCGGATTCTTGCCAAGGGCTCATGGTTGTGGTTTATTTACAAGAGGTCAAACTCAAGTATTATCGATAACAACCTTAGGTGCTCCAGGTGACGTACAAATGTTAGATGGATTATCTGAAGATGAAAAAAGATATATGCATCAATATAACTTCCCGCCATATAGTGTTGGAGAAACAAGACCCTTAAGAAGTCCCGGTAGAAGAGAAATAGGTCATGGAGCATTGGCAGAAAGAGCCCTATTACCTGTTATCCCATCAGAAGAAGATTTTCCATATACTATTAGAGTTGTTTCTGAAGTTTTAAGTTCAAATGGATCCAGTTCTCAAGCTAGTGTGTGTGGTTCAACATTATCACTTTTAGATGCTGGTGTACCAATAAAGGCTAATGTAGCAGGTATTGCGATGGGTCTTATAAAGGATGAAAACTCAGATAAATTAACTATTCTTTCAGACATTCAAGGATTAGAAGACCATCTTGGAGATATGGACTTTAAAGTTGCCGGAACTAGAGAAGGTATCACTGCTATTCAAATGGATATAAAAATTGCAGGCATAGATAAAGAAATACTTAGCGAAGCATTACAGAAAGCTTTAGAAGGTAGATTATATATTCTTAATAAAATGGAAGAAGTAATGAGTACACCTAGAGATAAAATCTCTGATTTTGCACCAAGAATATTTACTATTAAAGTTGATCCGGATAAAATAAGAGAAATTATTGGACCTGGAGGAAAAACAATAAATAAAATCATAGATGAAACAAGTGTTAAGATTGATACATTTGACGATGGGCAGGTTGTCATTACTTCCGACAATAACCAAAATGGAACTAGAGCCATCGATATGATAAACGAAATTGTAAAAGAAATCGAAGCTGGGGAAACTTACCTTGGTAAAGTTACCAAAATTATGAATTTTGGTGCATTTGTTGAAGTTCTACCTGGTAAAGAAGGACTTATTCATATCTCACAAATAGCACACGAAAGAGTAAACAAGGTAGAAGATGTGTTAAAAGTTGGAGATGAAGTTCTGGTAAAAGTTACAGAAATAGATAAACAAGGTAGAGTTAATCTATCCAGAAAAGCCTTATTACCTAAGCCTGAAAACAAAAAGTAAACTAAAAAACATAGACTTCGGTTTATGTTTTTTTATTAATATTTTTTATCTTCGGTATAATAAGGTATAATATAGTCGTATTAACTAATGAATGAGGAGAAGAGAATGAAAATCGAAATAATTAATAAATCCAAATATGATCTACCCAAATATGAAACATCCGGTTCTGCCGGAATGGATCTGATGGCGAATATTGATGAACCTATTCAACTTAATCCACTTGAGCGTTACATAGTACCTACCGGTCTTTATATTGCTCTACCTGAAGGATATGAGGCGCAGATTAGGGCTAGGAGTGGACTATCTTATAAACATGGTATAACCACGGCCAATGGTATTGGGACAATCGACTCCGATTACAGAGGTGAAATCGGAGTGATATTGGTAAATCTTTCAAACGAAACCTATACAATTAACGCTGGTGATAGAATAGCTCAAATGGTAATAAATAAATATGAAACTGCGACTTTTGTTGAAGTTGAAGAACTTACAGAAACGACAAGAAATGGTGGCGGGTTCGGTCATACCGGCTATTAAGTAGTTTGTGATTGTGATATAATGGATATAATAGATACATTAAATGAAATTGATTTATACTTAACTAAATAATATAAAAAATTCTGAAATATGGATTTAGTAATAATACAGAGGTAGTAAATGGCTAAGAAAACTAGTAATAAAAAACAAATAAGATTTAATATAAAAAGTATTAATCCAAAGACTATTGTAATTGGTACTATAGTACTTATGATTTTCTTTTACTTAACAGTTCTTACTGATGGTCTGGGGGTAATTGGAGACTTCATCAAAGTAAAATTGTTTCAGTTATTTGGTTTAGGATCTTATTTTATTATACCAATTATCATTATTAATTTAATATTAGTATTAACGAATATGGTGGGTAAGGTTGGAGTTAAAAATGTCGTCTTTGTATACCTGCTTTGCTTAGTAATGCTATTAATCATCGATATTAACTCCAATATCGGAACAAAATTTACTAGCAGACTAAATAATTCATTAATTTTAGCTAAAGGATTTAGAGGTGCCGGACTAATAGGAGGTAGTATTGGTTTCGTACTTCTAAAGTACATAGGCAGAATAGGTGCTTATCTAATCTCGTTTTTAGTGTTATTTTTAGCATTACTATCGTTTATTAATTTAAGCTTGAAAGACTTTTTTAAAGAAGCGTTGGTAGTCTTGAAGAATGCATATAGCTTTATTTCTACTCAAATAAAGAAATTATCAAATAAAAAGCCTGATATTATTTCTGAAAGTATCTATACTGAAGAAGTTAATGTACCAGAAGATGTATATCCATTACACGATGTTTCACATGAAGAACTTAAAATTAGAAATCATGATAATGCTAATTTTGATAAAAATGAGCAGATGTCAGTAGAAGACTTTAACTTAAAAATCGAAAAATCATATAATTATAAATTTCCTCCTCTTGAGCTCTTAAAATCCAATGTAGTGGAAAATGACAACTCATATGTTGATGAAATAAAAAGAAATGCACAGTCCATCGAGAGAACAATGAAGAGTTTTAAAATAGATGCAAAGGTAGTTCAAGTAAACAGGGGTCCTAGTGTAACTTGCTATGAACTCCAACCAGCAGGAGGAGTTAAAGTATCGAGTATAGTTAATCTTGCTGATAATCTTGCTTTAAGCTTAGCAAGTTCTGGTATTAGGATTGAAGCGCCCATACCTGGTAAATCGGTAGTGGGAATTGAAGTACCAAACAAGTCTAAAGATGATGTATACCTTAAAGAAATTATTGGGACCGAGGAGTTTAGTAATAACCCATCTATGATGCCTATAGCTCTTGGTAAAGATATATCTGGAAACCCAATTATATCAGCAATGGACAAAATGCCTCATTTATTGATTGCAGGGGCTACGGGTTCAGGAAAATCAGTATGTATAAATACTTTGATTACAAGCATATTATATAAAGCAAGTCCTGAAGATGTTAAACTGATTCTAATAGATCCGAAGATGGTAGAACTTAACGTATATAATGGAATACCTCACTTGGTCATTCCTGTAGTTACAGATCCAAAGAAGGCTAGTGCAGCATTAAATTGGGCAGTTAAAGAAATGGATCGCAGGTATACAATTTTCTCAGAAAATTCCGTCAGAGATATAACTTCATATAAAAATAAATTTGCTAATAGCGAAGAACACGAAAAGATTCCTTATATAGTAATAATTATTGATGAGTTATCCGATCTTATGATGGTCGCAGCTCAGGAAGTTGAGGATCACATATGTAGATTAGCTCAAATGGCAAGAGCTTGTGGAATTCATTTAGTCGTAGCAACACAAAGACCATCTGTTGATGTTATTACAGGTACAATAAAGGCAAATATACCTTCCAGGATCTCGTTTGCCGTGTCTTCTCAGATTGATTCTAGGACTATTCTTGACATGGCTGGAGCTGAAAAACTTCTAGGAAAAGGTGATATGCTCTTCTATCCTTCTAACTTCATGAAACCGCTTAGAGTTCAAGGTGCATTTATAAGCGAAAAAGAAGTCGAAAACCTAGTCG
>JAEZWM010000010.1 GCA_023443025.1 Bacillota bacterium | reverse complement strand
CACAATATGGTATAATTTAAGTGAGTGTAAAACTACTAAAATAGACGTTTAGAATAATTATATACATAAAATTGAATACAATATATTTTTTGTAGTGTAGTGATTATAAAGAGAAAAAGGAGGGAATAAAATGCCGTTTGAAGAGGATGGAAATATATACAATTTTGAGAACTATATAAACGATACGCTTGAAATAAATGTAAAAGCGAGCATTTATTCGGATATCCTTGAAAGTACAATTAGAGAAGAAATGCCCGAAATACTTGACATACTACTTGTGGATAGAACTACGTCGACGATCCGCAAAAATAGGAATGTAATTTTTAAAGGATACTAATTTAAATATGTAGAACTACGTATTGTTCAGACTTATGAGCTAGTTTTTAAAAATTAAAATACACCATAGTATATGGATAATTTAACATAAATGCTCTATTAATTTATATTATAAAAAAAAGAATACACAGAATTAAAATGGTGAGAATAGCATCGAATTATAATTATAAATAAAACACAAAATAATATTAAAGACTTTAAAATAGTAGGAGAATAGAATGATTGGAAAACCATTTGTGAAATGGGCTGGAGGAAAAGCTCAATTATTAGAACAGATTAAAAGTAGATATCCTGTAGAACTTGGAGGCGCAATTAAAAAGTATTGTGAACCATTTGTTGGAGGTGGAGCCGTTCTATTCGATATATTATCAAATTACAATATTGAGGAAGTCTTAATTAATGATATAAATAAAGAACTAATTAACACATATACGCAAATAAAAGATAACGTAAATGAAATTTTAGAGTTATTATCTAGTATGCAAGACCATTATTTGCCTTTGGATACTGAAAGTCGAAAGAAGTTTTATTATGATAAAAGAAATAAGTTTAATGAGTTGAAAATTAAAGGTGATAAAAAGGATGACCTTGAAATAGCAACATTATTTATTTTTTTGAATAGGACTTGTTTTAATGGTTTATTCCGAGTTAATAAAAGAGGATTATTTAATGTTCCTATTGGTTCTTATAAAAACCCAACAATATGTGACTCTGAGAATTTAAAGATTGTAAGTAAATTATTGCAAAAAGTTATAATTAAAAACGGAGATTACACTGACTGTAAAGAATTTATAGATGAGAATACATTTGTGTATATCGACCCACCTTATAGACCTCTAACAAAAACATCAAATTTTACATCTTATGATGAAAAAACTTTTGATGATTATGAACAGGTTAAATTAGGTGAATTTGTTGGCATAATATCTAATAAAGGAGCAAAGGTCATGTTAAGCAATTCTGATCCTAAAAATATTGATGAAGATGATAATTTTTTCGATGATATTTATAGGAAATATAATATTAGTAGAGTAGAAGCTAAAAGAATGATTAATTCTAAATCGGAAAACCGAGGTATTATACATGAGTTACTAATTACAAATTATTAGGGAGGAAGATTATTGAAGTACATTGAAAAATATAGAGATTTAGGTATTAACAATGAAACTGAAGCATTTGAATTTTTGATGAGTACTCTCAAGGACACTATAAGAACGCATGATTTTTATGTAGCTTGGGAAAAAGTGCTTAACAATGTGTATCAAATAGAAGTCGGTCTTAACATTTTAAATACCTTAATAGGGAAAGATGATATAAAGAATAGGTTAAAAGATATCATTAGAAAATATCCGGAAGTAGTCCCGATTATACCAATTTTAATAGCGTTTAGAGGCAATATAATAAAAGTTATAAGTAAGGAAGGAGACATAGAATACTCGTTTTTAAAGAAAAAAATATACTCTGAGGACGAAATTGAAAAGATTGCACATTTCACAGAAGAATCTGGTTTACTAAGAGTTATGTCAGATAAAAACATAAAGAACTTAGTGGATTATACTGTTGGTATCGAAGTAGGTTTGGATACAAATGCACGTAAAAATAGAAGTGGCTTTGCCATGGAAAAATTAACGGAAGTATATATAAAAAGTATTTGCGAAAAATGTAACTTTAGATATTTGAGACAAGCAACAGTCAACGAAATAAAAAGTGTTTTTGGTAAAGACGTAATTACTGACAAGGCAAATAGACACTTTGATTTTGCAATAGATACTGGGGCAAAGCTCTATTTAATTGAGGTAAATTATTATGGTGGAGGTGGCTCTAAATTAAAATCAGTTGCAGGTGAATTTAGCACATTATTTACACTTGTTAATAATGATGATACTGGTTTTATTTGGATCACTGATGGTAAAGGGTGGTTAACTGCTAAAAGACATCTTCTAGAAACTTATAATCTAATTGATTATGTTATGAATATAAAGATGCTAAATGAAGGAATTCTTGAAGAAGTATTGTTGAAGGGATTATAGTATGAGCAGAAATTTGAAAATAAAAAAATGGGAACCGGAAGACTTTGAACTTGAATTGAATACTCATTGGAGTTTTCCTAAAAGAGGAAATTGGGCCACACATGATGCTAAGTGGCGTGGAAATTGGTCACCCTATATACCTAGAAATTTACTTTTGAGATATTCAAAAGAAAAAGATCTTGTACTTGATCAATTTGCTGGTGGTGGTACAACGCTTGTTGAAGCGAAATTACTTAACAGAAATATTATTGGTGTTGATGTAAATGATGTTGCAATTAATAGATGCAAGGAGAAAATCGATTTTGAATATGAGAAAGCGAAAGGGAAAGTTAGTATACATAAAGGTGATGCTAGAAACCTTGATTTTATACCTGATGAATCCATTGATTTTATTTGCACACATCCGCCATATGCCAATATAATACCGTATAGCGATGACATCGAAGAAGATCTCTCACATTGTAAAATCCCACAGTTTTTAGAAGAGATGAAAAAAGTTGCGTCAGAGAGCTTCAGAGTACTAAAGAAAGATAAATTTTGTGCGATTTTAATGGGTGATACAAGAATAAAAGGTCATGTTCAACCAATGAGTTTTGAAGTAATGAAAATATTTGAAGCATCAGGGTTTAAATTAAAAGAAATCATCATAAAAGAACAACATAATTGCAGAGCTACAGGGTTTTGGAAAACTAATAGTATTAAATACAACTTTTTATTGTTAGCACATGAGTATTTGTTTGTATTTAGAAAGTAGTAAATATTACTATTAACATATCTATTTAACAATTCAGAAAGTTTTATATTTCAGCTTTTTGACATGCATTTAATCGTTAAGAAAGTTGTATACTTATTTTATTAAGATATATTTTAAAGGTGTTGTTACGTGTGGGAATATTGTAGATAAAACATCGTACACATTTGAGAATATATATAAATAAAAAATATAAGGGATATACTTTGGTTTAGTTATAAATAAATACTTTTATTTAAATAGGATTATTTGAAGAAGCCTTGATTAAAATATTTTGATAGAGTTATTGAAAATGTAAAGTTATTGGTCAGTACATTGGGTAAGAAGGTATTTGTTCTACCAGTTGAGAAATCTAGAATTGAAGCTGAAGAAGAATCAATTTTTTCCATTTAAACTAAAAGAGGGGATAATGCATTAGGAATTATAACCCAAGATGGTTTTGCAGTTTTTAAAGACTCAATTATTACTGATTCAACTACGCCAAGTATGAAATGTAGTTATCAATTATTAAGGTAAAAATTAATCGATGAAGGTATTATAGATCGAAATAACAATTTCACAAAAGATCATTTATTTACCATCCCATCCACAGCAGCTTCAATTGTTATGAGTGCAAGTGCTAATGGTAAAGTAGAATGAAAAAGAAACGATGGGAAATTCAAGAGAAGCTGAAGCAAGTATTAATAGGTATTATAGTAACGTATATTATTTAATGAAACCTGTAGAATAAGGAGAGTATATGGTTAATATTATTAGAGGAGCAACTAACAAGCCATTTGCAAGCAATAAACTAAAAGAATATTTCCAAAAAGCTAACAATCTTAATGGGCAGCTATTTATTGGATATCCAATCATAGGAACAGTAGAAGGTGCATATCCAATTGATGCATTATGGGTTTCACCTGAAAGTGGATTAGTAGCATTTAATTTAATAGAGAATAAATTGGATGAAGACTATAAAGAAACTCAGGATGATTACGCTAATAAAATTGAAGCAAAATTAAGAGGTTACAGTCAATTGGTTAATAGAAGGGAGTTATGTGTAGAAATAAGCGTTATTACCTTTGCACCTTTCGTCTTGGAATTAGATGAATCCAACAAAGACTATCCATTGGTTAATATGGATACAATTGATAATGTTATTCGAACAATTAAATGGGAAAACTCTGACTACTATGAACATTTGGTTTCTGTACTTCAAGCGATATCAACTATAAGAAAAGGAAAAAAGAAGAGAATAATAAATAATGAACAATCACGTGGAGCAAAAATAAGAGCTTTAGAAGATTCAATTGCAAATCTTGATAACATGCAAAGCATAGCTGTAATCGAGTCAGTTGAAGGAGTTCAAAGAATTAGAGGATTAGCTGGATCAGGAAAGACAATTGTATTAGCTTTAAAAGCAGCATATTTACATGCACAACATCCTGAGTGGAAAATTGCTATAACATTTAATACAAGGTCATTAAAAGGTCAATTAAGACAATTGATAAATACATTTTATATTGAACAGGCCAATGATGAACCTGATTGGGACAATTTAGAAATCATGCATGCTTGGGGTGCACCTGGTGGTGGAGATAGAAACGGATTATATTATTCATTTTGTCTAAGAAATAATACTTTATATTATGATTACTTAAGTGCAAAAGAAAAGTATGGAGATAATGATACATTTGGAGATGTGTGTAAAAATGCATTAGAAGAAGCAAAGGGAGAAGTAGAAGAAGTTTATGATGCAATTTTAGTAGATGAAGCTCAAGACTTTTCACCAAGTTTCTTAAAACTTTGCTATGAGATGTTAAAACACCCTAAGAGATTGGTATATGCTTATGATGAACTACAGAACTTAAGAATGCAGTCGTTACCTTCACCTGAAGAAATTTTTGGTAATCATGAGAATGGCAATCCAAGAGTAAAATTTTATCCACCTGAAGATGGGAAACCAAGACAAGATATTATATTAGAAAAATGTTATCGAAACTCAAGACCAGCTTTAGTCACTGCACATGCATTAGGGTTCGGAATATATAGAAAACAGGATGAAAAATTAAAAACTGGACTAGTACAAATGTTTGAACAAAATTCATTGTGGCAAGATATAGGTTATAAAATAGCAGAAGGAAAGCTAGAAGACGGCAAACATGTTGTTTTGAAAAGAACTTCTGATAGTAGTCCTGATTTTCTTGAAAGACATTCCGATATAGATGACCTTATTCAATTTAAGTCATTTGACACACAAAAGGAGCATGATGAGTGGATAGCAAGTCAAATTAAAGAAAACTTACAACAAGATGAACTACGAGCAGATGATATTATTGTAGTAAACCCCAATCCATTATCAACTAGAAAAAAAGTAGGTCCAATCAGAGAAATACTCTATAAGGAGCGTATTAATTCCCATACAGCAGGTGTTGATACTACACCAGATGTATTTTTTACTGGTGATAATAATTCTGTAGCGTTTACAGGTATATATAGAGCAAAAGGAAATGAAGCTGCTATGGTTTATGTAATTAATGCACAGTCGTGTTATGATTCATTATACGATTTAGCTACAATTAGGAATCGGCTTTTTACTGCAATAACAAGAAGTAAAGCTTGGGTCAGGGTAGTAGGCATCGGTGAAAACATGGAAAAATTGATAGAAGAGTATGATGAAATTAAAAAGCACAATTTCACACTAGACTTTATATATCCAAATAAATACCAAAGAGATCGTATGAATATAGTTAATAGAGATATGAGTGAAGCTGAACGAAGAAAAGTTGAGAAGAGTAATACTAATATAGAGAGTATAATAAATGAGCTTGAAAATGGTGAAATCTTCGCAGAAGATTTAGATGCAGATAGAATACAACATTTACTATCACTATTAAAGCGAAAAGAGTGATTTTTTGTTAAAAAGCAAAATGATTTATAGCCAAATTAATAAAGTAACTGAGCAGATTATTTCACTTGAACTATGTAATGATCAGAATTTTCCATCAATAAATCAAGATACTGGTGGATTCGAGATAATAGATATTAGCAAAAAAAACAGAACAACTACTTCTATATTCCAAAAGAAAATACCGTATAAAGAAATGTACTCATATTTGAGTAAACATAGAATATATAACATAAAAATGATTGATGGAGCACTAATTCATTTCCAATATATTTTTAGAAATAATATGATTGAAAGGCATAGGTTAACATTTTTTCCTTCTCCTAGCTTGGAATTATTTCAAAACTATCCAGAGCTTTACTTAGAAGATGAGATTTATAATGATATTTTGGATTATAGGGTTGTAACTGTGCCACTACGTTTTGATTTTGATTCTAGAGAACATGTAACCGAACCTATTTTACATCCAATTTCGCACCTTACTATTGGACAATATGAAAATTGTAGAATACCTGTATCCGCTGCATTAACTCCATTACAGTTTATTAAGTTTATTCTAATGAATTTTTATAACAATGCTTATGAAAGATATAGTGACCAGCTAATAGAGAATAAAGATTTCTTCAAAACATGTATATTACCTGAAGAAAAGAAGTTTATTAATTTAAACCTACCAATATATTAGTAAGATATGCAAACAATATTACGGACTTTTTCAAATATGACAGGAGGAAAGTCATTGATAAGTAAAGTAAGAATAGTAAATTTCAAATGTATAAACGGTGTTTTTGACTTAGAATTAAACAACGGCTTAAATGTAATTGTTGGAAACAACAATGAAGGTAAGTCTACAGTACTTGAAGCAATTCATTTAGCATTAACAGGCATATTTAGAGGAAAGTTATTGCGAAATAATTTAACGCAATATTTATTTAATAATGAGATAATAGCTGAGTATCTAGCAAAGCTAAAAGAAGACACTACAGTTGAATTACCCAAAATACTAATTGAACTATATTTACATGATTTAAATCCGGAGCTAGAAGGAGATTTGTTTTCAGATAAAAATTATGAAAGTAGAACAAGTGGAATAGGATTAGAAGTTGCATTTGATGAAAAGTATAGAAATGAATATAATGAATTAATTTCATCAGAGGATATTAACAGTTTACCAATAGAATATTATGACGTAAACTGGTATTCATTTTCTAGAAAACCTTTAACGACGAGAAGTGTACCTATAAAATCATCTTTTATAGATGTTGGATTTAGTAAATTTTGGAATGGAAATGATATCTATATATCAAGAATAATTCATGACTTACTAGAAACCGGTGAAAAAGTGGCTGTAGCACAAGCTTTTCGAAGTGCAAAGGATAATTTCTCAAATGACAAATCCATCTCAAATATTAATGAGAAATTAACTGGAATTTCGAAACTATCAAAAAAAGAAATTGAATTGACTGTAGATCTTAGTGCAAAAGCTTCATGGGATGGCAGTCTTATTACTTTGGTAGACAAGGTACCATTTGATTTCATTGGGAAAGGAGAACAAGCTATAATAAAGACTGAATTAGCATTATCTAATAAAAAAGCTGAAGCATCATCAGTTATTATTATTGAAGAGCCTGAGAGTCATATTAGTCATTCTAGGTTAAACCAATTGTTACAAGATATAAAGCAAAATTATGGTGATAAACAAATACTTATTTCTACTCATAGCAGCTTTGTTGCAAACAAACTAGGATTAGATAATTTGATATTATTAAATCAATTAAAAACTATAAGGTTTGATGATTTAAAATCTAAGGAATTCTTTGAGAAAATTGCGGGCTATGATACTTTGCGACTAATACTTTGTAACAAAGCAATATTGGTAGAGGGTGATTCTGATGAACTTATTATACAAAGAGCATATATGGATAAAAATCAAGGCCGGTTACCTATAGAAGATAATGTAGAGGTTATATCGGTTGGAACTTCTTTTTTGCGATTTTTAGAAATTGCTGAAAAACTAGATATACCTGTGAGTGTTGTTACAGATAATGATGGAGACATTGAAGCTGTTGAAAAGAAATATTCTAATTATATTAATAAAAATAAAAAAGAGAATATTGAAATTTATTATGATAAGAATGTTGAAAGAGGAAATCTAAAAATTGGCAATAGTAATAAACCTTTCAATTACAATACTTTAGAACCAATATTATTGGAATACAATAGTTTAGATCTATTTAATGGTATATTTGGTAAAGACTGCAAGAATGAGGAGGAGATGCATATTTATATGAAAAATAATAAAACAGGATGTGCGTTAAAAATATTCTCTTCGAATGAAAAAATAACTTATCCCAATTATATTTTAGAGGCAATAGAATGAAGAACCGTTTAATTATAGCAGGAGCTGGGACTGGAAAAACCACCTACATAGTTAATGAAGCTATGTCATGTAAGGATAGGCTACTAATAACTACTTTTACAGAGAAGAATGAAGAAGAAATAAAAAAGAAATTTAGAGAAATAAATAGAGGGATAATTCCTGATAATATAACTATACAAACATGGTTTTCATTTCTTATTGAACATGGAGTAAAGCCTTATCAAGGTAAAATTACTGAGAAGAAAATAAATGGACTGTTGCTTGTTAATGAACGATCAGGAATAAAATATAAGGACAAAGCAGGGAAGCCTAGGTATTATGGTGAAGATAATGTAGATAAGTTTTATTTTACAGAAGATTATCGAATATACTCAGATAAACTATCTAAATTTGTTGTAAAGAGCGATGAGCTTAATAATGGAAACGTCATCAAGAGAATAAGTTCAATTTTTAAAAAAATATATATTGATGAAGTCCAGGATTTGGCTGGTTACGATTTAGAAATTATTAAATTGCTTATGAAATCAGATTCTTGGATTACTTTAGTAGGGGATCCAAGACAAGTTACATATCATACACATTTTTCTCGAAAGTATAAAAAATACAATAATGGCAAGATAAGAGATTTTATAATTAATGAGTGCAAAAAGATACAGTGTGTTATTGACACAGACACATTGAGTGGTAGTCATAGAAATAATAAAATAATATGTGATTTTGCTAATAAAGTATTTCCAGATCTACCAGCTATTCATTCTAATAAAGAAGAAATAACAAGACATGAAGGCGTTTTTCTTGTAAAAGAAAAAGATGCTAAAGAATATATAATGAAATATGATCCATTACAGTTGAGATATGACAGAAAGAAAAAAATTGTAACGCAAGACCAAAAAGTAATGACATATGGGGAATCGAAAGGCATTACTGTTGACAGAACATTAATATATCCTACAAAAAATATTCTATCGTTTATTCTCGAGGGCAAAGAATTAAGTAGCTTTGAAACAAAATGTAAGTTGTATGTAGCTCTAACTAGAGCAAAGTATAGTGTAGCTATTATATGTCCTGATGACACAAGTTCTGAGACAATTTCGGTATTTAATTGTGTTATATAGTTATATAGCATATAATTACTTCATTGTATTTAGTTTATAATTATTGCCTTCTATTAAAAAATGTACATTAATTAGTGTAACTTAATATAAATAAATACACCATATAAATTAACGAATGATAATAAAACCGAGCACAATGATTAAGTTCGGTTTTTTTCATACTAATATTTACTATCACAACCTTAATAAATCAACTTCCCCCGAACCCCATCATCCTCAATAAACTTCACAGGCGGTTTACTGTCCGTGGCAATTACGTCAAAATCGCCCAGGGTTGCGAAACGGACGCAGGAGGTGCAGTCGAACTTTCGGTGGTCGGCTAGTAGGATTTTGGTTTTGGGGTTTTGGAGCATGTATTTTTTTAGCATGCCTTGTTCGTAGTCGGCTTTGATTACGCCGTCCAGGGTTAGACATCTTACCAATGAATATATTAGCATTATTAGGTACAAACTGCCTATTGCAAATATGGCAAAGGTATTTTTGATATCCAAAAGTATAAAATCTGTAACTGCCTAAAGAAGGAGTTATTGTTGCATATAGGGCATATAAATGATACATTACTCTTAGTAAGAGTTCATTCCTTCTTGGGTGTAAGAATTTTGTTGATGAAAATATTTTATAACAAAGGGCATCGAAACTTATACTTTTTAAATTACAGACCGAATAAAAAATAAGGGAGGGATAAAATGAAATATACACCAAAAAAATTTGAACTAAAAGATGGCAGAATTTGCTTAATTCGAGAGATCGAAGTAAAGGACGCAGCAAATACTGTTGAATATTTGAAAATCGTTATGGGAGAATCTGACTTTTTATACTCTTATCCAGAAGAAATAACCCTGACAGTTGAACAGGAAGAGAGGATGATAAAAGGCTTTAATGAATCTGAAGATATTCTTATGCTTGTAGCTGAGTTGGATGGAAGATTGATTGCAAATGCCCAGATTTCAAGATCGAAAAAAAGGAAAATGTGTCATCGAGGAAATGTCGCTGTGACTGTGATGAAAGAATTTTGGAACTTAGGACTAGGAAAGAAGATGCTCCTATGTCTCGAAGACTATGCTAAGGTATGGGGACTTTCTCAACTTGAACTGGATTATTTCTCTGGTAATGAAAGAGGCCAGATTCTATATGAGAAAATAGGATTCGTCAAAGTTGGAGAAATGCCTAATGCCTTCATATTGAAGGATGGAACACGATATAACAATATAACCATGGTGAAAAGTATTTAATAAAGTGTCCACAGTGCAAATTTCGAATAATTTGATTAATAGTCCACCAGACTTTAGAAAATATTGATGGCTGAAACTATTGATATTACTATACGTTTATACAGATGGGTCTCGTATAATAATAATAATATCGGCAAATAGTAACTATGAATACTGGCTTTCAAACTCTCTATTAGAGAAGAAATAGAGAATAACCTAAGAAAACAATTTGATTGAGGTGAAATGTAAATGCCAGAAAAAGGAATTTCTATTGAAAAAGTGAAAGCTATACTTGAAGGTAAGAGCAATTTTTCGATTAATTCAACTGAAGAGTTAAATAAATGTATTGAGCATATTTCAAGCTTGATATCTGATGCGTACATTCTATATAAAAATAACTCATTTACGAGTTCTGCTTTTTTATCTATAGCTATTATTGAAGAAGTAGGTAAAGTTCACATGGGAATGTATATTAAATCTTCAGATTCTTATATAAAAAAAGATAAACTAAGAGACCATATGTCTAAACAGATTGTAGGAGCTAACTATACAATTAGTATGTCAGACAGAATTCTTAAAGCAATTTCAACGGAGAAGTTTGAAGAAATTTTTGAATTAGCTTATTCAGGTAAATTAAAAGAATTGAGAGAAAAGGCCATTTATTGTGATAGAGAGAATAGTCAAATAAAGATACCAAGAGACATTATTTCACAAGAATTTTCGAGAAATATACTTTTGTTTGCAATTGAATCATTTGATGACAATCTAGTAGGATATACATCTTACTCCATTAAAGAATCAAAGAAAACAGACTTACTTTTCAATAAGATAGCTAAATCGTAAATTCTATTGTATAGAAAGTCTTATATCATTATTTTCAATAAAAAGAGAAAATTTTTGCAATGTCGTAGAGTACTAAAATTTCTAATAAATTAACTTCGAGTTTCGATTAAGTCTGTATAATGGTGTAAATTGAATAAATAAAACATATTAGTAACATATAAAAATGCACAATATGACTACAAATAAAAATATTTAAAATTCAAAGGAAGAATTTTTCAAAAGTCAGTGTATAACAGATATGAATTTAGAATATTTTAATGAGGTGTATTATGGAAATAAGGATAACTTTCGGCGATAACAGTCAAAAATCATTTATTAGAGAAAAAGGGAAAAGTATTATTGAGTTTCCTAATGAGTATGTTGTTATAGATACGGAGACAACAGGACTTGATCCTAGATATGATGAACTCATAGAAGTAGCAGGTATTAAATATGTTCAAGGAAAAGAAATAGAGAGGTTTTCAGAACTTATAAAGCCGAAAAACGAACTTGATAATTTTATTACTGAGTTAACTGGTATAAACGATGAAATGCTTATTAATTCTAGATCAGAAAAAGATGTAATAATTGATTTCCGAGAATTTTTAGGAGATAGTATATTAATAGGTCATAATGTTAATTTTGATATTAACTTTTTATATGATAGCTTAAAAGAAAATCATAATATAAAACTTCAGAATGATTTCATTGATATAATACGTATTGCGAGAAAAGTATTAAAGCACTTAGATCATCATAGATTAATAGATTTGATCTTATATTATGACTTGGATAATGAAGGTACCCATAGAGCTCTAAATGACGTGCTACTTACATATCAAGTTTTCAATAAGCTCATTTTAGATATTCACAGTAATTATGAAAGTGAGGAAGATTTTAAGCGCCTTTTTAAAAGATCATATAGCAACCGTTCATTCAAAGCGAGTGATATAGTAGCGAATGATGAATATTTAGATGAAGAATCATTGTTATATCAAAAAAATTGTGTAATCACTGGTACTTTAGAAAAAATGACTAGAAAACAAGCTATGCAATTAATAGCTAATATTGGAGGTATAAACCAAGATAGAGTAACTAAAAAGACAAATTATCTTATTTTAGGGAATTTAGATTATAATCATATTCTGAAAGGAAAAAAAAGTTCTAAACAAAAGACTGCAGAAAAGTATAAATTAGAAGGGCAAGATATTGAAATCTTATCAGAGAATGTATTTTATGAACTTATAGAAGATTAAAGTAATACTTATTATAATAGTGGATTTAAAAAAGTTTATCTAAACACTTTATCGAGATTGATTAGGGGCTTTATTTTGAACATCAAGAAAATCAGTAGTAGGAGCATAAGAGTCAGGAGAAAGTTGCTATTAATTTTATGCCCTTACAAAATGTCTTGAATATTATATAAGTGCCAGGCTAAACCAACTTGTCCTTTATAGCATGAAGTATCACGATATAAATCTAAAGTGCTAACTCCGGATAGGTTTACCTAACGTGTAAATAAAAAAACTTTTCTTAAATAGAAATTAAAGACAAATGTAGACTTGACTAGCATTTGTTATATAATTAAAATAAATATAAATCTAATCAAGTTCATAAGGGGGGGAGGAAAAGATGGATGAAATAATCGGTGTGAATAATGATAAAAGGTTAAAATTAGATTCAAATTATTCCGAAACACCAACTAAGTTATTTAAGAAATTACCGAAAGTAGCAATGCCCTTAATTAAGGAAGCGGAAATTACTCTATCCAAAATTGAAGAGTTATTATATTCAACCCCCGCATTTATAAATGTAATAAAAGCATCACTACCGGAGGTAAGCTTACAAGCTGTTTTAAGTGATGAACAAAAACAAAAATTAGCTGAGGGTGCTTTGAAATTGATGACCAAAAAAGACGGATCTTTAATGGCTACATTAATTAATCCAAAAACCAAGAAGATGGTAGCCAACATACCATTGGAGAATGTAATAACTGTTCCTGAATTAAATCAGTCTTTGATTGGATTTGCTGCTCAAATGCAGATGGCTTAAATTGCTGAACAAATTCAAAGTGTATCTATTGCTATTGAAAGTGTTAGAAAAGGTCTAGAGGATGACAGACTTGCAATTGCGTATAGTTGTCAACAGAAACTCTTACAAGCTAGAGAAATTAGAAATCCGGAATTGAAATTCAGGATGCTATTACAGGTAATTTCAGATGCGGAGGATAGCAGAAACTTATTGATGTTAAGTCAGAAATCAAACTTACAATTTCTTAAAGACCAACCTGAAACAACGATTGGTAAATTTTTAAAAGGTGAAAAGTCTGAGAAGATTGAAATTAGAGTTAATGAAATCCGGGATGGTTTGAACGCTGTTAACATGGTTTCATTAGCTGAAGCTATTGCTTATAATGAATTGGGGGAAAGAGAAGCTGCACGAAAGAGCTTAATGTACTATGCAGAATTTTTAAGTGAAACTTACCTAGAATCAACAGGACTTCTTGAACGTTTAGATATGATTGATCCTTCACCAAAAAATTATTGGACATTAACAATACCTAAGATTAAAAAGAATATTCTGGCATTGCCAGCATATTCTGAAGACAAAAAATAGAGAGGTCAGTATAGATGAAAAAGTACGATGAAATTAGAACATGCAAAAATAAAGATTGTCAAAAAATACTTCATACAGGTTACAAGTATGATCTTTGTGAGTCTTGTAGAAATAAAAGAATTGAAAAAAGGAAAGAAATGGGTATGGGTGTGCTAGTTGTAGGAGCTGCTATTGGTCTTATTGCAAAAACATTAACTGGGGGAAAGATTAATCCTAAAATATAAGGATAAAATATATTTCTTTGTCAAATAATGTTAGTATACAAATTAATTGCACACTATTAATACCAGTTAATGCAAAATGCTTTACAATGATTATTTAGTATAACACAAGGCTTCGAAGTGCTTGAAAATGCTGTTATTTCCACTATAACGCCAATAGTGTTACAATCAAATGTTACAATTAACAAATCAACAAAACCGAGCTCAATAATAAAGCTCGGTTTTTCATCCCGTTTTTTGACATCACAATTCTTAATAAATCAACCTCCCTTTAACCAAACATCATTAATTAACTTAAGAGACGATTCGTAATCCGCAACAATTACCCTAAAACCGCCCAGATTTTAAAACAAATGCATGAGATTCAGTCAAGCTTTCTTGTCTTACAAGTAGAATTTCAGTTTTATAACATCTATTGGTGAACACTGCAGTAAATGATATAATAATATATAGATAAAACCCAAAGAACATACTAGACTAAATACAAGTCTAATACCATAATACAAAACTACTAGGAGAAACACTATGTTAATGGAAAGTGCAAGACATGACTTAATCGAATACGGTAAGAGGTTGGTTGAGTATAACTTAACCAAGGGTACCGGTGGGAATCTAAGTGTGTATGATAGAGAAGCCAAAACTATGGCGATAACCCCATCGGGTATAGATTTTTTTGAGATAAAACCGGAAGATATAGTCATAATGAATGCTGATAATGAAGTAATAGATGGGGATAAAACGCCTTCGAGTGAATGGTATATGCATAAGATAGTATATGACAATAGAGATGATATCGATGCGATTATACATGCTCACACTACTTTTGCAACGGTATTGGCAACGCTTAGGTGGGGACTACCGGCGTCACATTATATGATTGCTGTAGCTGGTCCAACTGTCAGATGTGCAGAATATGCAACATATGGTAGTAAAAAACTTGCAGAAAATGCGCTTGTTGCTATGGAAGACAGAAGAGCTGTGCTACTTGCTAACCATGGGATTCTTGCGGGTGCTCATGACCTTCTAAATGCATTCAATATCATCGAAGAAATAGAATACTGTTCGGAAATATACTATAGAGCTAAATCCATAGGTGAACCGGTTATTCTTGATGATGCTGAAATGAAGCTAATGGCAGAAAAGTTCAAAACTTACGGACAAAGAAAATAGAAAAACTATTTCTCATAAAGACAAGGGTCACTGGAAATTATCCGGTGGCCCTTGTTATTTTTGTTAATTTTAGATTTATATCACCGAGAAAAGTTATTTTATATATTAACTATTGACATATGACACGGTGTCATATATTATATAATTAATGACACAGTGTCATAGACTTATAATGAAAGGAGCTATTATGCCTAAAGATACTTTTAACAACCTACCTGTTGATAAAAAGGAGAGAGTTCTCTCAGTATTAAAAAAGATTTTTAAGGAGAAGCCTTTCCAAGAAGTGACAGTTAAGGAGATTGTAGAGGAACTGGGAATAGCAAGGGGTAGTTTTTACCAGTATTTTGAGGATCTGGAGGACGCCTACTTTACAATACTTGAAAATGAGGTTGTTGATATTCATATGATATTTATGAAGATGTTCATTAAATATAAAATGAATTTAAAACCGGCACTAGAGGAGTATGGAAAAGAAATCTCCAACATACTTTTTGAGAAAGAGTCTTACATGATTTATATGAATAGATATCTCTATTGGGATGAGAGTCTTAGTAGAAGATGGGATGAGATTCATAATTATCATGCTCAGGTTTTTACCGATGATATTACGAGTTTAAATGGTGAAGAGATGCATTATGTCAAAGCTGTGATACACAGTTTGATAAAAAGAAATTATAGAGAAAGATGGACGAAAGAGGAGTTTATGAAAAAATATAATCAGTATGTTAACTGGATAATTGGAGGAGTTGATTAGATGGCGATATTTGAGAGTATTTTTGATTTATTGTATTTAGCTGTTGTAATTGGACTGGGTGTTAGATTATTACTTGAGAAGAAGAAAGGTGCCAGACTGTTTGGAATAATGGCAATGCTTTTAGGACTTGGTGATGCTTTTCATCTGATTCCAAGAGTAGTGTCTCACTTAAGTCCACAGGGATTTGAAGGACATACATTTGCACTATCATGGGGACAGTTTGTAACCAGTATTACAATGACGGTTTTTTATGTGCTTTATTATCATTTTTATAGTAATCAAAGCGGCGATAAGGACAGGGTTAAAAAGTTAATTGTTTATGCACTGGCAGCTGTCTGTGTAGCACTTGTTTTATTACCCCAAAACGAATGGGGAAAAGTACCGGGAAATTATATGTTTGGGATCTATAGGAATATTCCGTTTTTAATTTTGGGTTTACTGTTAATTTACTGGTCATTTAAGGAGAAGGATAAAGCAGGACTTAAGCATATGTGGATTTTAATTCTTCTAAGCTTCCTATTCTACGCTCCTGTTGTCCTTTGGAGTGAGAAGTTCCCTTTAGTTGGTGCACTTATGATGCCGAAGACCGTAGCTTATCTAATGATAGTTGTGCTGGGCTATAAACACTTTATTGGTGGTTTTAGCCGAACGAACCTATTAGGAACATCTTTCACCTATCTCATAATGGGACTTTCTGCAGGTGTTTTTTATAGGGAGTTTACAAAGTTTTATAGTTTTACAGAAAACAACCACTTAGGAAAACTTCATGTGCATACACTGGTACTTGGGTTTTTAGTAATGCTAATCATGTACTTGCTAACTACAAGATATGATGACAGTGATATTTTAAAACTAAAAAAACCAATTCAGGTATTTTTATCCGGAGTGACATTTGCTGTTATTAATATGATGGTGATTGGAATTTATGAAGTAGTAAGCCAAGGTCAAGAAACGATTAGTAGACCTGCGATTGATGGAATTTCAGGACTAGGTCATATTATTCTGGCAGTGGGTCTCGTGTGGGTGTTAGTGAAGATTTTTGGGATGGAAAGAAAGAGGATGGCTTAAGTTTAAGATAAGTTTAAGTAGTAACATATTAATTGGTTATGTGATAAAATCGTAGTTATAAGTTACGATAGATATAAGAATTTTGACCGAGCCTTATAGTTAAGGCTCGGTTATTTTTTACTTATTTGAATCGATTATATATCCCGACTTGTCCTCTACAGTCCAAATTCTGTCTTCAGCTTGAATCTTCTGTGCAAAGACGATGCGTATGTTAGCTTCATCATCCTCGGAGGAATCTGCGATAAAATTCCAGGTGCCTTTCTTATATTCAAAGGTCAGTTCTTTTTCGTTTTCTCCTGCAGTAAGTGTACCTTCGGATACTTTTTCACCATCGGGGTCTTCAATTATATATGGTATTTCGCCGGCAGAGACTTTACTTTGGACTAGGAAGTTTATCTTTTTTACTTTGTCTGATGCATTTGAAGTAAAATCCAGAAATATCTTCGCGTAATCGGGATTAAAGTCACGTGGGGTTATTTTTCTAGTCATGATTTCATTTACTTCGGGTTTTTCGGGTTCGTCAGCTGATTTTTTTGGAGTGACGACTGATTTAATTGCGAATGCACCAATGATAATCACTGCGGCTATTATTAGCACCAATATGGTCGATTTATTAAATCTACTTCGTTTTCTTCTCATCTTATTTCATCCTTTCGTCGGTAAAGATTCTGCCGTCACGCATGTAAAGCATGGTTTTAGCGTATGATGCTACTTTTAGGTCATGAGTTATTAGGACTATGGTTTTTCCACTTTCATTTAGTTCTGTAAGTAATTTCATCAAGTTTTCTGAGTTCTTGGAATCCAGTGCTCCGGTGGGTTCGTCGGCAAGCAGATAGTCTGCTTCTGTAACCAATGATCTTGCGATCGCAACTCTTTGCTTTTGTCCTCCGGATAGGAGGTTTACGTTCTTTTTTAATAAATCAGATATGCCAAGTATTTCTAATGCTTTTGTAGCTTTTTCTATTTTTTCTGATTTAGATAGTTTTCTATTAAACAATGGTAAGACGACATTGTCGTAGACGGAGTATCCATCCATAAGTGCAAAGTTTTGGAAAATAAAACTCAGTTTCCTAGACCTAAGTTCCGCCTTTCCTTCTTCGCCAAACTCCAAGACATTCTCATCATCTAGGTAATAGACACCTGAGGATGGAACATCCATGAGACCTATAATATTTAAAAGCGTAGTTTTACCACAGCCGGAGGGACCCATTATTGAAATAAAGTCTCCTTTTTGTATTTCAACATCGACATTATCAACGGCTTTAACCAATGCATCACCTGATCCAAAGGTTTTTGTTATGGATTCTAATCTTATACTCATTAGTCTTCCCTCCTTATCAAATCAACTATGCTGTAGCGATTTATGACAATTCTTGGTATTAGTACTGATATGAATATGATAATGGCCATGGTACAAAGTACCATCGCAATAGTTCTAAAACTGGTTAGTATTTCGAATGAGTAAACATAGTTGCCCATGGATCTTTCACTTACCAGAAGTATGCTAAATGCGTAAGCAATAAACAGTGCAAATATATTTTTTAGAAGTAAATCACTGAGTACCATCTTCCAAATATCTTTTTTTGTATAGCCCACGCTCATTCTAACTCCCAGTTCATATTTTCGTTCTGATAGAGTGGACAGCGTAGTCATAATCACGCCGCTTATTGCAACTGTGAGTAGTATGATAGCTATAAATACTGTATTTTTAACGTTATCAGTATTTCTGATTTCCTCTTTTTTGAATTCATCGCTGAGTCTTGTCATGATTACCGGTGTAGCAGTTTTCTCTGAGATTTCTTTTAAAGTAGACATCGTTTCGGCAGGACTTTTTTCAGAGCTAAGTATCATTGAATTTGTTCTATTTATAATATTTAATCTAGATGTATCTCTGGTATTTGGAGAAAATAGACTTATCATCAAATGATCCACATCTATCATTTGAGCTTTTCTTAAATCATTGTGTGGCCACTTGGATCTGCTTTTAAGTACTCCGACAACGGTGTAATCTTCATTATTTCCTCCACCGATTGGAGATTTAAACTCTGTGCCTATTGGGAGTATGTCTTTAAGTTCATAACCAACCAGCACAGGTGTGTCTGTTTTTGTATCCGGTTCACCACTTAAATCCATTCCTTCTAGAATTTGTATATTAACCATTTCATAAACTATCTCATCGGTTTTAATGATTTCGGTTCTTATTGGAGCATTGCCAAATTTTTTATGCAGAACTTCATTCCATTTTTTCATAATGTCTTCATTATCTATATAAATTTCCGTTTTATAATGTGCTCCGTATCCCGTTATTTTTCCATCGTCAATCGTATCGTAGATTTCTTTTTCAAAATTCAGGAAGTTATTCGTATCTCCCTTTATCATATCCGTTGCCCACATGGTGTAAGTATTTTCAGGATTTATATTCATGTTGGAGTAATAGATTTGTTCGGTAAATGAAGGTTTTAGTATCGTGGTCCATGCATTAATTACGATTATATATGCGATTATGAGTTGGAACATTATAAATAGCAAAACTATTTTTCTGTTCTTATAACTTTTAATTAATTCTATTAACATACCATCACCCCTTTACCATTTCAGCAGGTTCGATCTTTGATGCAATCAAAATCGGTATAAATACTGATAGTAGTGTTGTAATGACAATGAAAACTATGGATATGATTATATTGGAATAGCCGTAAACTATTCTCCTACCTGTAAAGCTCTCAAGAACAGGCGACAGGGCAAACAGTATCACAACAACCAGCATTACACATGCGCTTATAATAAGTCCCATTTCCTTAATAAATAATATCATGATATCCGCGTTGGAATAACCGAATGCTTTTCTAATTCCGATTTCTTTCTTTCGTCTATTGACCCAAAATATTGAAATGTTCAACATATTTAAGGTGGAAATTAAGTAAATATAGAGTATGCTGGTAAATACATCAATATAGCTGTGGTTATCGATGGCAAAAGTAGCAGGAGGTTCGGCAGGAACCGGAGTTATACCAATTTTATTCAATTCATTTAAAAATGATTCCGTAAAATCAGAGGAGGGATTGTATAGGCTAAATTTCAGCTTCCCTTCTGCCGATATAGAGTTATAAACTTCATTTGGTAGATTGATGGCGCTTATGTAGATTGCATGTGAGTAATTTGGGAGGTCGAAGTCTTTAATTCCTGTCAGTCCAACAACTTCATAATCTGTTCTTCCTATTTGGAGGATGTCACCCAGTTTATAACCTTTTTGATTTCCAAGCAGTACTACAGGCTTTTTAGATGTAAAGTCACTATGGTTTATCTCTCTACCATCAGTTAGAGGTAAACCCAAATCGGGCTGGTTTTCACCGGAGACATATACAAGATGACTTGACTGGGATGAGTTGTCGTAGTTTAATACAAAATCATAAAAGAGCAGTGTAGAAGAACCGTCAGAGTTCTCCGCAGCTTTAATTATTCCATCCAGAGTACTTTCATCTTGAATCCGGACAATATAATCAGATGAAGACCTTAGGCTGTACTCTTCGGAAAGTTTATTTATTTGTTCATAGGTGTTTATATGAGACAGTGTCAAAGTTAAACCTATCATTGCGAGTATTATACCAAGAATAAATACCGCAGCAGAACCCAAATTATTCCTAAGTTGATTTAACATGGCAAACTCCTTGTTGCTAGAACATCATAATTAGAAAAACTATCTAAACGTGCTAAAATCTTGTAATAAGAGCTTACTTCTTAACTGTAATATACCATGTTATTTTGTTAAATACCTTACTAATTGACTACAATTAATTGAAAGTGTATCCGTACAAAATAAAAAACGACTATAAGAACTTTACAAGTTGTTATAGTCGTTTAATTAAAATAATCATAAGTTTAAAGCATTAATTCCCCTGCACTGCATCCTCAAGCATCTTAAGCATTTGATCCTTGCTTGCCATGGCGTCAATCGGCACATGTTTTTTATCTTTAATATAAAATAGGCTTGGCACGTATTCAGCTCCCAGAGAGTCCCTGATTTCTTTAGTTCTTTCATCGCTATTCTCTGTATTATAGTAGTAGATTGGAACCTTTGTGTTTTTGCTTAAATGATTGATTTGGTCGATGTTTTCCACGCAGTACGGGCAGGTTATTCTACTGAAGTACACAACCCCTTCTTCACCGGATGCAAAGAACTCATCATACTGTTCTGAGTTCATCGTAGGTAGGGATCTTATTACCATGGTGTACTTTATCTTAGGGTAGTTTACAAATACCACAGCTGCCACCAGTACGAGAACCAGTAGGGTTATTATCATTTTTTTATTTTTCATCTTTTATCACTCCGTCTAGTAATTTTATATGTCTTCTAGCTCTATTTTTTATTTCTGTATCATGGGTCACAAGTATTAATGTTGTGTTTTCATTCAACATGGTTTCGAGTAGGTTCATTATTACGAGCCCGGTAGCTTCATCCAGATTACCTGTTGGTTCGTCAGCCAGGATGAGCAATGGATTATTTATAAGGGCTCTACCAATGGCAACTCTTTGTTTCTCGCCGCCGGATAGTTCGTCAGGGTATTTATTTTCAAGTCCTTTTAATTCTACCCTCTCTAGCATTTTTAAGCTTTGTTTAACTCTAGTACGTTTAGGGACTCCCGCATATCCAAGTGGAACTTCCAGGTTCTCTAGAACAGTAAATTCACTAATCAATTTGAAGTCTTGAAATATATATCCTATTTTAGTATTCCTAAACTTTGCGATATCCTTTGAACTAAGTTGGAATACATCCGAAGACTCAAACAAATACGCTCCACTACTTGGAGGATCAATGCCAGCCAGTATGTTTAAAAGCGTGGACTTTCCTGATCCGGATTTACCATGAATACAGATATATTCTCCATTTTTAATTTCTAAATTGATGCCCTTAAGTACTTTAGTTTCGTTATTCTTGCCATAATAACTTTTATAGATATCTTTTAGGCTTATCATAATCTCTCACCTTCTCGGAATAGACTGAGTAAATTTTTATTTAGTAAGTAGATCGGTCTAATTAGAACAACAATTGCTATTAACAAAGCCCAAATTAAAGCTAAAATCAGCGATTTTAAATGAAAACCGTTCATGTATACATAGGTGCTTCCAAGATCATTTAATGTAAATGCGAGGATAATAGATATAATAAAGCAAAATACAATCAAAAGCAATACTTCTAATACGATCTCCTTGATAATTGTTGAGACCTTTGCTCCTACCATCATACTTATTGCGTGGTCTGTAGTTCTTCTTTTAATAAATACTGAATAAATTCCTATCATACCCGGAATAGTAATAAGTAGAAGTCCTATAGAGTACATATTTAATTGTTTTAAAAGTTCGGTGCTATCTGAGATTCCTTTTTCATTTTTACTCAGCATATGATCGGTTGAATAGCTTAAGTTAGAATTGGAATTTGCATTTAAAGTTTTAATAAAGTTTTCGAGTAGTGTTATATCAGAATTTTCTAGAACTGCATCCATATTAGTGAATTGAAGTTTAAGTGTTGCAAGTTCAGGCAACTTTAACTCCTCAAACTTTTTTAAAAGACTTTGAGGAACGATTAAAGATTGTTCCAAACTTATATTTCTACTTAATGTATCATCTTTGTCTAGTTCAAAATCCTTACGAATGTATATATCATCAAAACTTTTTAGCTCATACGGGAATGACATGCCATTATATTCTATTGATGTTTCAAATACTTTGCTACCTTGTATATTAGTCCAAAAACTCAATATTTTGTCTTTATATTTAGGGTGTATTATACATTTTTCATTTGGTATGTAACCTAGTAAATCATTTGCTTTTGTCTCATCAAGATATACAAGTGACGAATATTCGAATTGGCCACTATTTTGATTATAGTTTTGAACTGAGTAAACAGATGAAAAGCTTAAATTAATATCATTTGGTGCATTTCTTTTAATAGTATTATAATCTTCATGTGTAATTTCTAACATGCCGCTTTTAATGTCTGTTAATAGGATACGAAAAGAATTGTCCGGAAACTCAGATTTTATCTTCGATAAGGTTTCACGTCCGGAATAAATGGAGTTTTGTGTTATAATCCAAATCGTAAAAATTACGATAAATTGTGTGCAAAAAAGCAGATATACCTTCCAATTGTATTTAATGTAAGCTTTGAGTTTAGTTAAAAACATGCTGCACCTCTTTTATTCGAAAGAGTTTACGAATCCTATACATGCTAATAAGTAGTGATAAAACCAGGTGAATTAATATAAATATAAGAGTAACCCTATAATCTGTTCCTAAATACTTCATAAAGAGGAATTTTTTCGATACAAAAGGTAATGCGAAACGAGCTAAAAGTATTGAAAAAGAACTTATTAAAAAGTACTCAAAAAATAGTTCAAGAGTTAGTGATTCTTTAGAAGCACCCAGTATCATTTTGGTGTTATAAACCTCTTCATTATTTTCCCATCTCATCTGCAATAAAAAGATAATATTGAGCAAGCTAAAAAACAAGAGAATTAAAGAGAACTTGAGCATGTTTAATGATGATTTTAGAACTAGTTCTTGATTATCTCTAAGTATTTCTGAACCATTCTTAAAACTAACACTTGAGTTGAATAGAGAAGAGATCTTAGACTCAACCTCTTTAAGACTATCATTAGAACCGTATACTCTGACTTTGGTCCATATGGATTCGCTGCTTGGAGCATAGTTATCTGACATTGGAATTATAATACTTCCCCAGTATTCAAAGCTAGGTATAAATGATAGATTATTATATATTCTGTTACCCACAACAAGTACTCCATCTTCAGAAATCGAAAATAAACCACTTCTGAATAGTGGAGAAATATAATAAGTATCTGAATTGGATTTATCCATATAGAAGGCATAGTTGACATCCCAGTTTTTAGAGACAGTAGTAATATTGGATTTTCCAAGCTGGTTAGAATATTTCATGTATTTGTCTTCAGTAAACGAAAAACTAATATCATCTCTATTTCTGAGATATTCATTTATGACTTCAAAGTTTTTATTGTTTCCTGACTCAGCAAAAGATAACATAGAAATGCCGTTAGTTAACATTGATTCCCCAACAATTGAATTTACACGGATAAACATGTTTATATCTTGCATGGGAATGATTATTCCAAGGGCATAAAGTAATGAGATTAGCAGTAACTCACGATATCCACGGGTTATGTTTCTCATGAGGTTTTGAAAGATGTAAATAAAACTATTCATTTTCTAAACCTCAACTTTTACTATGATGTCATAAAAAACCAGATAAAATGTCTTATAATCCAAGCTATAAATATTTCTTAAGGGCTTAATATCAGGGGAATCGGATTTGTAATAATCCCTTAAGGCGAGATATGGGTTCCATACCTCATATTGAGGGATGCCATCTGAATTTAATTCGATTAGAGTTCCGGTTGTTCCGGAAAAGATATAAATTAAATCATCAGTCATTAAAAAATCTAATGGAGCATATCCTTTTTGAATCTCAAAGAGTTTAAATGTATCATCTCCTTCGACTATGTGTATAGCATTTATACCTGCTTTTCCAATTAAAGTTTTATCATCATCGACTTCTTCATTAGTTATCTGTAGAAAATCGGCGGCATAGATTATATTATTGTTTTTAGAAATGGAACCATTTATTGATTTTGATAGTACGACGATATCTCCTGTATTTAAGTCAAGACGGTAAATACCATCAGTTGATCTGCATGCCATAAAAAGACTATCATCCATAGTTTCCATATCTGTAATAACTAACTTTTCTTTTCCTCTTTCTCCATTAACTTCGAGCGAGAATTCACTTAATAGACTACCTGATTTATTTAAAATATATAATTTAGAATTACTATTATCTGCAATGATAAGTTTATCATCTTTAAAGACCATACTTTCAGGTGTGTTTAATTCTACATCTTTTATCTCAAATTTTGATTTATAATTGAAATCATAATCAAAGATATAGATTTCTGAACTCTCCAAATCAGATATGTAGATTTCATCATCGGCATAGCAAAATCCACCCGGCACTGTAATATGGGGATCTGATAATATTGTTGTACTTACATTCTCACTAACTTGTAAATTTGGAAAATCAAATTCCTCAGTAGCTTCATTACTGGTAGAATTATCCTGACATGCTGTTATTGAAAAGATTAATAGAATAATTATAATTAGTTTTTTCATATTATCACCTTTTACCTATGCTCGACAAAGTGCTTTAAATTAGTAATTATTTCGTCACTTCTACAATAAATTTATCATAAGCCAAATAAAAAGTCACATAATCTTCGGTGTACATATTTTTAAACATAAGAGAATTTATATTGTTTTCTTTCAGAAATTCATGGTAGTCTTTTAGGCTCCAGTGAACTTTAACAGGGTCGCCGTTTGAGTCTAGTTCGATTAGTGATTCTAGCGGATTCGAGTAGATGTATGTCCTATCCGGTGACATTGTAAAGTCGATTGGTGCTATGCCTTCTAAAAGGTCAATAAGTTTTGTGGTTTTTCCGTCTTCTATCTTATGGATTCCATTAATTCCTGCCTTTGCCATCAGGATTTCAGTTCTACTCGTCTTTTCGTTTACTACTTCCGTTTGATCGGCTGCATAGATTGTATTATTTATCTTTGTTACTGAACCATGAAATTTATCTGTGATTATATCTAAATTACCATTTTCTAAATTCATTTTTACAAGACTAAAAGGTTCACTACAGGCCATGTATAGGTTGCCGTTTAAGTATTCCATACCCCATACCTGGTATTTAAAGACTTCATCTGAATCAGGTTCCTTGTAATTTAGTGAGTATTCGTTTAATAGTTTACCTGATTCACCAAGTACTATAATTGAGCTTGTTTCGGAATCATAAATGATATATTTTTCCTCTTCGAATAGTATGAGGCTTGGGCGTTTTAACTCTATGCCAACTACTTCGAGTTTTCCAATATGAGAGAAGTTTTTGTCGAAAATATTAATCTCTCCATTACTTAAATCCCCTATAAATATTCTTTCACCTATTATGTTAAAAGCTCCATGATACTTTATGTCTAATTCTTCACTTGTGATTATTCTGCTGCTTGCATTGTCATTTTTGGGTATTTCCGGGAATTCGTGCAAGATAACTTTAGTTTTTCTACAGGAAGTTAATAGAATTACGATAAGCAATACTGCTAATATCCGTTTCATTTTTACCCCTTTCGTTGCTAATAGTTTAATTGTTATCTTATATTATATGCCAGATTTAGTTGTTATAAATAAAGTTTATTATTTATTTTAAAAAGTCCATTACTGTCAAAAGGTAGACTTTCGTGCATTCTATTATATTCTCTATGCTGACTCGCTCATCGACTCCATGAATGGACTCGACTTCCCCGGGGCCATATTGTACTGATGGAATGCCGTATCTTCTAAAGAATCTTGAGTCGCTTGCTGCGTATTGTATGATTCCAAGTGGTTCT
>JAEZWM010000008.1 GCA_023443025.1 Bacillota bacterium | reverse complement strand
AGAACCACTTGGAATCATACAATACGCAGCAAGCGACTCAAGATTCTTTAGAAGATACGGCATTCCATCAGTACAATATGGCCCCGGGGAAGTCGAGTCCATTCATGGAGTCGATGAGCGAGTCAGCGTGGATAATATAATAGAATGCACAAAAGTATATCTATTGACTGCAATTGACTTTTTAGAATAAATAATAAACTTTATTTATAACAACCAAATCTGGCATATAATATAAGATAACAATTAAACCAACAGCAACGAAAGGAGTAAAAATGAAACGGATATTAGCAGTACTGCTTATTGTAATTCTATTGACTTCCTGTACAAAAACAGATGTTATCTTATACGAATTCCCGGAAATACCAAAAAACGACAATGCAAGCAGCAGAATAATCACAAGTGAAGAATTAGACATAAAGTATCACGGAGCATTTAACATAATAGGTGAAAGAATACTTATAGGAGATTTAAGCAATGGAGAGATTAATATTTTCGACAAAAACTTCTCTCATATTGGAAAACTCGAAGTAGTTGGTATAGAGTTAAAACGTCCTAGTCTTATACTCTTCGAAGAAGAAAAATATATCATATATGATTCCGAAACAAGCTCAATTATAATGCTTGATAAGTCTGGTAAACTATTAAACGAATTCACACTGAATTACAAGCAACCCGATTCAGATGAAGTATTTCAATACCAGGTATGGGATATGGAATTCTTAAACGGTGACCTATACATGGCCTGTAGTGAACCTTTTAATCTTGTAAAAATGAATTTAGATAATGGTGATTTAGATATAATTACAGATAAATTTCATGGTTCCGTAACAAAGATAAATAATACAATCTATGCAGCCGATCAAACGGAAGTTATAAACGAAAAGACGAGTAGAACCGTAATCATGATGGCAAAAGCAGGAATTAATGGGATCCATAAGATAGAAGATGGAAAAATCAAAAAACTTATTGACCTTTTAGAAGGCATAGCACCAATCGACTTTATAATGTCACCGGATAAGACATACATCTACTCGAATCCACTAGAATCACTAATCGAACTAGACTCGAACGGCGACCCTGTTAAAATTCACTGGAGCCTAAAAGACCACCAGGAATTTCTGAAAGAAAACAATATAAACGCTCTTATGTTTAAAAATATGTACACGGAAGACTATGTGACTTTTTATTTGGTTTTTGATAAATTTATTGTAGAAGTGACGAAATAATTACTAGATGGAGTGATAAAAGATGAAGGATAAAAAAATGATAATATCCCTACTGGTTCTCGTACTGGTGGCAGCTGTGGTATTTGTAAACTACCCTAAAATAAAGTACACCATGGTAACAAGATCCCTTCCTACAATGAACTCAGAACAGTATGATGAATTCTTTGCATCCGGCGAAGAAGGCATCGTGTACTTCAGTAGAATCACCTGCCCGTACTGCGTGGAAAACATCGACCAAATCAATCATTTAAGCAAAAACACAAAGGTTCCAATCTACTATTACAATACTGAAAACAGCGATGAAAGAACTAAAGAAATCAGAGACTCACTGGGAGCCGAATACGTACCAAGCCTGTTCTACATCAAGGATAAAAAACATGTTGCGATTGATGCGATGGCAGATAAAGATGAAATGCTGAAGAAGCTTGAGGATGCTACTCAAGGAAAATAAAACAAAAAGAGAACAACTGCAAAGATATATAATTTTATGCAGGTTGTTCTTTTTTAGTTTAATCAAAAATTGTCATAAAATATCAAAGATTGAAAGTTTCAACAATCCACTTTCTTATTTACAGTCACGATTAAGCGGTCCTCTTCCTTTCCATCCCAAAAATCTTCACTATCGCCCACACGAGACCCACTGCCAGAATAATATGACCTAGTCCTGAAAATCCATCAATCGCAGGCCTACTAATAATTTCTTGACCTTGACTTACTACTTCATAAATTCCAATCACCATCATATTAATAACAGCAAATGTCACTCCGGATAAAAATACCTGAATTGGTCTTTTTAGTTTTAAAATATCATTGTCATCATATCTTGTAGTTAGCAAGTACATGATTAGCATTACCAAAAACCCAAGTACCAGTGTATGCACATGAAGTTTTCCTAAGTGGTTGTTTTCTGTAAAACTATAAAACTTTGTAAACTCCCTATAAAAAACACCTGCAGAAAGTCCCATGATTAGATAGGTGAAAGAAGTTCCTAATAGGTTCGTTCGGCTAAAACCACCAATAAAATGTTTATAGCCCAGCACAACTATCATTAGATAAGCTACAGTCTTCGGCATCATAAGTGCACCAACTAGAGGGAACTGCTCACTCCAAAGGACAACAGGAGCGTAGAATAGGAAGCTTAGAAGAATTAAAATCCACATATGCTTAAGTCCTGCTTTATCCTTCTCCTTAAAAGACCAGTATATTAACAGTAAACCCAAAATTAAAAACGGAATATTCCTATAGATTCCAAACATATAATTTCCCGGTACTTTTCCCCATTCGTTTTGTGG
>JAEZWM010000098.1 GCA_023443025.1 Bacillota bacterium | reverse complement strand
ACCAAGTGGATTTACCGGAGGTTATAGACTTAAGAAAAAAGCTAATAGGCTTTAATGAAAACGAAAAACTAGTAGATTGCGATATGTTTAATGTTAATTGGGAAGAGGTCATGGATGTTTCACTTCCTTCAATCATAGTGGCTTCCGGTGTGTTCCAATATTTCCATGAGGAGAAGATAATAGATTTTATAAAAGCATTAAAGATAAAATTTCCCCGTGGTTACATATTATTTGATGCAACAAATTCTATAGGTTTAAAGTATGCCAATATGTTTGTGAAGAGAACAGGGAATAAGAACGCTCAAATGTATTTCTATATAGACAATTCGATTGATTTTGCTGAAAGTGTAGGAATAAAACTTATTGAAGAAAGAAACTTTTTCAATGATGCAAGAAAACTAGGAAACAAACTTAAGACTTTTTCAAGAATTGCAATGAAAATCGCAGACGAAAAGAAACGTACTAAGATATTGTATTTTAAGCTAAATTAATTTTAGAATAGTACTTTTATTTCTTATAATTTAATCCAGGCAGCTTTTGCTACCTGGATTTTATATTTTTAAGGAAACACAGATTATTAATGAACAGAATTTTAAGTCACACATTTATTATATAAATGATTGCGATTCTAGGAAATATTGGTAGTATGTATTTAAACACGAATAGCAAACAAATTATAATTGACAACTTAGAAAAAATGAGATAGTAGTATATTTATTAAAGTAGTTAGGTTTGTCATAACTCAAAAATAGAGTTATTAGTAAAATATAGAATTATCTAGTCACATTTTTCTTAATAAAATCAATTAAATTCTTAGCGTGATCGCTTAAAATGTTGCTTCTTGGATATACTATAGATATTTGAGACTTTAGTTCTATATCTTTCAAAGGGTAATAATCAATATCCTCTACTAAGCGTATCATCAAATCTGGAATTAATGATACACCTACGCCAGCTTTAACCATATGTAAAGCCGTTTCCAAATTATAACAAATAGTTGATATCCTAGGTGAAAATCCTGCTTCTTGACAGAGTTGATAAGTGACCTTGTTTAAAAACTGGCCATCATTCATAAGTACAAAATGGCAATGTTCAAAAGATTGTAGATTGACTTCCGTACCAGGTTTTGTATTACTTAGGTAATTATTTGACATTGCTAAAACAATTTTTTCGTTATATAGTGGAATGCTTATATACTTCAATGAATCGGGATGGGTTAATCCTATTATGAAATCCAAATCATCATCTTCTAATTTTTCGTGTAAATCATTGCTACTAAGTTCAACTATCTTTATAATAGCATTGGGAAACTTTTCTCTAAATTGTTTTAGTGGTTTTGGTAGAATAAATGCAGAGCACTCTGGTAATATTCCAATGTTTATGATCTGAGTATCATTAAAAGCAATGCATTCTAATCTATTATGCATTTTACTGCTTAAATTAAGAATTATTTTAGCCCATTTAATATATTCAAGTCCTAATTGTGTTGGAGTTATAATATTCTGAGTACGATTGAACAAATCGAAGCCTAATCGCTCTTCTTCCCGTCTAATTATCTGACTTAACGAAGGTTGCGAAATGTACAGTTTTTTAGCAGCTTTAGTAAAGTTAGATTCTTCTGCCAATGTTACAACGTATTGATATATTCTTAATGTCATATTGCCTTCACCCTTTACACTTTTTTATTATATATCGAAATAGTATCTAAAACAAACTTAATTATAACAAAAAGCTATGATAATGATTGCATAAATATATTATACAATACTTTTGCAAGGTGTTATACTAAAGTTACCTAGGAAAAAGTGATATCACTAATAAAATATATGACAGCCTACTAGAAAAGATCTTAGAGTTAGTATATAGCTAAACTCAAATCTTGTAAAAAACTTAATAGTCAATATACTCAATAATAAAAGACAAGCGAATTATATTGTAAATATAATGAGTATTTTGCTGTACAAAAATAGGAGGTAACAATGACACTACAAGACATACTAGCTGCAATAGCAGTGGTTTTGAATGGTCTGCCACAAGGGTTATTAGCGTTAACATATGGATTTGCAGCTTTCCCAACATCGATAGCATTCGGTGTTGGTATTGTAGGGATGATATTTTTTAATCAAGTTGCACCGATTTCATTTCAAGCCGAATCTATTGTACTTGCCGGTAAGTTATCGGATAACAAGCAAGAGAGATTAAATATTGTTTTTTTCACTGGAGTTGTAATGACGATTATTGGTGCTCTAGGATTATTAGAGCCTACAATAGACTTTATTGGACCTGCCATTCTACAAGGAATGATGGCTGGTGTTGGGATAACTTTATGTATAGTTTCTATTGACATGATAAAATCTAATAAGTTAGTTGGGGGAATTTCATTAATAATTGCAACATTATCGTATTTTACAACTAAAGACTTAGTTATTACCATAGTTCTATGTGTATTTGGAAGTGCAGTGGTAGATAATATATTAAATCGAAATATCATAAAGAATGAAAAAACAAATCTTGCGGATGAGAAATTTAAGTTATTAAAAATTACTCTTAATAAAAAGATTATTCGTAGTGTTCTGGCTTTAGTAACACTTCAAATTGGTGGAAATATAGCTTATGGAAGTATTACGGGGAACCTAGCGAATACAAAAGTAAATGTTGATTATATAACAATTTATTCAGGGATTGGAGATTCTGTAAGTGCAATATTTGGTGGAGGACCCGTTGAGGCAATAATAAGTGGTACAGCCGTTGCTCCAAATCCTAAAATAAGTGGTATTTTGATGATGCTAATATTGATGATAGTGCTTTTACTAAAAATTCTACCAAGAGTTGCAAAATTTATTAAGAATGAAACTATATGTGGTTTTTTATTTATTCTTGGATCAGTTATTGTATTTCCAAGTAATATAGTTTCAGCAGTACAGACCGATCCAGCAGTAGCAGGTGTAACAGGCTTGGTTACGGCACTTGTTGATCCGTTTGTTGGGATGATTTCAGGCTTATTTATTAAATTAATAGTTTCTATTTTTTAGGAGGGAATATGAATATATCTAATCTAGAAAGAGTTAGTGTAAAAGATTGTGCACTAATCATTATCGATATGCAAAATGATTTTATACTAGAAGGAGCGCCAATTGAATGTCCTAATGGAAGAGATCTAATTCCGGTAATAAATAATCTAAGAGAGTGGGCACATTCGTTAGACATACCTGTTTTTTATACACAAGAGGAACATAGACATCAGAAAATTGATTTTGGACTTGAGATAATTAGAAGTGAACCAGAACATTGTGTTGAAGGAACTCACGGCGTTGAAATAGTAAAAGAACTTATTCCTACAAATCGGGAATATATTATAAAGAAGAGGAGATATAGCGGCTTTTACTTAACAGATCTTGAGATATTGTTGAAAGCATTTGATAGAACATGTTTAATTATAGCTGGAGTTGCAACAAATGTTTGTGTTTATGGAACCGCTTTTGATGCTATACAACGTGATATACAACCTATAGTTGTTAGTGATGCAGTAGCAGGAACGAGCATTGAATTACATGAAGCATTTCTTCAAAATATAGATTACGTAATTGGTGATGTAGTTGAATCAAAAGAATTAAAAGAACATATAAAATAATAACAGAAGGTTGTCATTCGTATAATAATGGCAACCTTTTATTCTATTTATTAGTTGGCTTAATTATTGCATGTTAATTATAACAGATAAGATTATAATATTGAAAAAGTAAATCTTTTTAGAAAGGAGTTTAAGATATTAGAATCATATAATATCGTAAATTAAAAATGACTTATAAATTTATAGGAGAAAACAACTACCCTCCCTTTGATTATATTAAGGATGGTAATATAACTGGTTTTAATAATGATATAACAAATTCTTTATGCGATAGACTGTGTTTAGATGGAACAGTTCAATTATTAGACTGGTCAGATGTTATTGAATACAGCAAAACAGATGAAGATTATATTTACCAGGGGATATTCAGATCAAAAGGCCGTGAAGAATATCTAGAGTTTTCTGATAGTTATCTAACAGTTTCCCACTCCTTCTATGTAGATAAATCTTGTGATGGTTCTATTTGTTTTGAAAAGCTTAAAAATCTAAGTATAGGAGTGCAGGAGGATGCGGTAACTCATGATTTTCTTAAAGAAAGAAGAGATACACTGCAAACCGGAGAATTAAAGTTATTTTCAAACCATAATGAGATTCTAGAAGAATTATTTAAAGGGAACATCGATGCAATAGCAGGTAATAGGATGACCATTCTCTACTTAATGAATAAATATTTTAAAGATAAGGAACTGATGACAATAGGAGAACCTATTGAAATGTCAAAACTTTGTTATGCGGTTAGACCAAAGAATAAACATGTTCTTGATCTTATTAATGAAGGCTTAAATATTATAAAACAGAATGGTGTTTATGATGAAATCTATGAGAAATGGTTTGGCGCAATACTTAGTAAATTTGATCAAAGATTTGTGGATTACTCAGATACTGCTGTCATTTATATTGATGCTCTTGGGAAAATAATCCAAGTAAATAAAATTGCTACTTCTTTATTTGAAAATAAGAATCTGGTAGGAAATGATGTGTTTTCTTCTGGTATAGATAGGATAATTCCAGTTTCAATAATTAGGAGAGTTATGGATGGCTATGAAGAGAGTATAATGAATAATCTAAAAACTACTATTAATGATAGAGAGCTTTATCTCTCATACTGTGCAACTCCTGTACACGATAATCTTGGAAATATTAATGGTGCTGTTATAAGTATATCTAATGAAACTAAAAGTAGAATTGCAGATATGAAAATGAAAAGCTATAACAAACTTAAATCTCTCAGCAGGATTGTCGGATCAGTTGCTCATGAAGTAAAGAATCCTCTAACATCGATTAAAAACTATGTAGATCTTCTTCCAAAGCTATATGATGATTCAGAATTCAGAGAATCAATAATAACTAATCTTCCACAACAAATTGAAATATTAAATGAGCTGATTGATGAGCTTTTGCAGTATACAAAACCTCAAAAGCCATTTATGGAAGTTGTAGACTGTAGGGAAGTTATTGACATGACAATTAAACTTATGAAATTTGATAAACAAATAGAAATAATAAATGAAGTAGAAGAAAATCAAAAGGTATGGGTCGATAAGAAAAATTTCAGACAGGTTATAACGAACGTCATTTTGAATGCTGTTGACGCATCTTTTCAAGGTGGTAGGATAATAATTCAAAGTAAAACAGCATATGAAGACAAGTATCTAAGTATAGCTATTATAGACCATGGAAAAGGAATAAGTGAAGAAAAAATTGACTACGTTTTTGATCCGTTTTTTACCGATAAAGATTCCGGGACCGGTTTGGGATTGTATATATGTCATAAATTAATGGATGAAAACAAAGGAACAATATCAATAAATTCACAAGAGGATGGCACTAAAGTAACTCTAACTCTTTTAAAATATATGGAGGGTTCTAATGAAAAAAATATTAATAATTGATGATGATATCCTAATCTGTGAAACACTTCGTTTCGCTCTAAAAGATAAATATAGAATTTTCACAGCTACTAATATTAAAGAAGCAATAAATATTTATAACAGTGAACAAATAAATCTGATTATTACAGATTTAAGATTATCACAAGAATCGGGAATGGATTTATTTTATAAAATTAGAGCAATAAATTCAAATGCTGTTGTTATACTTATGACAGCATATGGAAGTGTTGAATTAATTATTAAAGCAATTAAAGAAGGTGTTTTTCACTACATTAATAAACCTATAGACTTGAATGAACTTGAACTAATAATAGAACAAGGGTTAAAATTCAGTGAACTATATAAAGAAATAGAGTATCTTAACGAACGGTTAAACACAAAGTACTCTGATTACGGCATAGTAGCTGAATCACCAGCTATGAAAAAAGTAATCCAAACTATCGAAAAAGTAAAGGATATACATTCAACAATTCTGCTTACAGGTGAGAGTGGTACTGGAAAAACTATGCTAGCTAAACATGTTCATTACCAAGGTAATCGTAAGATGAATAAATTTGGGGTTATAAATTGTGCGGCAATACCTTCAAATCTTTTAGAATCGGAACTTTTTGGTTATAAAAAAGGTGCATTTACAGGTGCGACAACTGATAAAGTCGGTATGATAGAACTCTGTGATGGTGGTACATTTTTACTTGATGAGATTGGTGAAATGGATTTAAACTTACAGACGAAGTTACTTAGAGTTATTCAGGAAAAAGAAGTATTTCCACTTGGGGGATCAAAACCAAAGAAAGTTGATGTTAGACTTATAGCTGCAACAAATCAAGATCTAGTGGAGCTAATTAATCAGGGGAAGTTTAGAAAAGATTTATATTATCGGCTAAATGTAATAAACATACATGTTCCGCCACTATATGAAAGAAAAGAAGATTTATTTAAACTTATGGAACTATTTATTTACAAGTATTCTACATTATTAGGTAAAAAGATTGATACAATCACTGATGAATTTTGTAAAAAACTTTCTGAATATAGCTTTCCTGGAAACATTAGAGAATTAGAAAATATTATTGAAAGAGCTATTGCTCTATCTGAAGATGGTATACTTGATTATATTGATTTAGAGGAGGATTTTTTAGAGACAGAAGAGAATAATAGAAAAACAAAAAAACTCATCCCTCTTTTTCTTGGTGTCAGTTTACAAGAAGCAGAAAGGCAAATTATCCTAGAAACATTAAAACAGCTTGATTACAATAGAGATGAAGCTGCAAAAGTTTTAGGAGTAACAGAAAGGACAATTAGAAATAAACTGAAACTTTACAAAGAGGAGATGAATATCCTTGAACATGCAGAATAATATATTTAAAAGTAGTGTTCCATATGTATTCTTCACATTGATTGGAATTTTACTAAGAGCTACTATAACAGCTATGAGCCCTATAAAGGCAGAGCTAGCTAGCAAGTATTCCTTATCTATGATGGAAGTTGGTTTTGTAGGTTCATTACCCTTAATTATATTTTGTATAACTTCTCTTTTTGTACCAATACTAACTAATAGAATTGGTATCGATAAAGTGATTTTTAGTTTTTTTATTCTTATTATAGCTGGTCACTGCTTAAAGTTGATTAACAGATGGAGCTTTGTTTTAATTGGTATTTCTGTTATGGCAATAGGGATATCTATAGCCAATGTTTTGATTCCAGCTATAATAAAAATCTTACCGATTGATAAAAGATATGGTATGGGAGCATACACCAGTGGTTTAAATTTTTGGGCTGGATTCGGAATTTATATCTCTCCGTTTATCTATAAATCACGGTTGGGAGAAAATGGTATTTATAGTTTTTACATACTGGTAGCGATACTTATGCTTGCAATATGGTACTTTGTTAAAAAAGAAAATCAAATATATCTGGATGAATTTACTATTTTTGAAAAACCAGTTGGTGTAACAAAAGGAAAATTATTATATTTAATTTGTATTCATAGTGGGTTACAATCTCTATTGTTTTACACACTTACTATGTGGCTTTATCCTATATTTATAGAGGCAGGATATTCAACTTGGTTTTCTTCAATGATGGTATTTATTATTCAAATTATTTCAGTCTTTTCTGCTCTTTTGTGTCCTATTCTCTATGTAAAACGAGCTAATATAATAATTAGATGCTTTCCAATACTGTATGTTTTTAGTGTTATTCTTGCTTTTTTTATTGATAATGCTAGTATATTTTTAGTTTTAAGTTTAGCTGTATTTATGGGAATAGGTATGGGTAATGGTATTTCACTAAATATGACATTAATATTTTTAAAGTCAAAAGATGCTAAAGATTTGATTAATCTGTCTGCAATATCACAAGCCGTTGGATATGGAATAGCATCTATTGGACCAACAACGTTCGGGTATCTTAAAGATATAAGCGGAGGATATTCAATTTCTTTAAGCATATTGTTTATTTTAAGTTTTATATTCTATTTAGCAGGAGAGAAGATCTATTCTATAAAAGTATAATACTGATAAATAAAGCATTCTTTGGAAAAGATTTCCAATTTAGTGAAAACCATTCCAAGAGAATGCTTTTTATTTGCATTAAATAGTTATGAATATGTCTAACTTTACTTATAAAGTAATATTATTAGTAAAACATAAAAAATTTATATTTTCTTATTCTTTTAATCTTATTTACGTTATAAACCAAAACTATATATTTAATGGATTTTTAAACCAGTACTTAATATCGATTAGTTCTACATGAGAATATTGGCATAAGAGTTGCATAATATTAAGTTAGGCTTGATGTTAAGTTAAGGAGGTAAAAGTGAAAATAATAGTTGGTTTAACAGGAGGCAGTGCATCTATTTTTGCGTTATCTGTCTTATCAGGACTTAAAAAATTAGGGATTGAAACTCATTTTGTTGCTAGTAAAATGGGCGAAGTTGTTTTAGAACAAGAACTGAATATGAGCATTAATGATCTCTCGTTATACTGTGATTACATATATGATAATGAAGATCTAGGCGCTAGTATTGCAAGTGGATCATTTAATATAGATGGTATGATAGTGGCACCTTGTTCGATGAGAACAGTTGCAGCAATAAATAATGGTCTATCTGATAATCTAATAACACGAGCAGCTGACGTTATTCTCAAGGAAAATAAAAAGCTGGTACTTGTTGTTAGAGAAACTCCGTTCAATACAGTTCATCTTAAAAACATGCTAGAGCTATCCCAAATGGGAACTACTATATTTCCTCCTATACCAAGTTTTTATAATAAACCTGAAACCCTCGAAGATGCAATTGTTAATACAACCGGAAGGATTTTAGATGTGATTGGTGTTAAAAATAATTTAGCAAAAAGATGGACAGGGCTATAAGAAAGGAGGGATATGATGGAGCAGCAAATGTTAAGACATACTATTAGAAAACTACAGAGCAATGGATCTTTAAAAGTGATTAAGGACAAAGTTAAGAAAGATTTCGAACTAGGTAAAGTATTAAAAGAAACTGATAATAAAGTTCCAACATTGTTTGAGAATGTTGATCATAAAAATAAAGTTATTGGTGGTCTGTATGGGAATAGAGATTTATTATTTTCATTATTAAATTTTAATCATGAAGATAGAATAAAAGAAATATCTAGAGCAATTATAAATCCTGAGCCTTATGAGGTGCTTAATGACGGACCAATTTATGAAAACATAATTACTAATAGGATAGACCTTAGTACAATAATCCCATTTACTAAATTTCATGAAAAAGATTCAAGTGCCTTTATTACGGCTGGAGTGCTAGTGGTTAAAGATCCTGTCACTGGAAAGTACTTAACTTCTATTAGAAGGTTACAGTTTAATGGAGGTAATCAACTCAGTTTATTGGTAGCTTCACCTAGGCTTAATAAAATAATTAAAGATACCATGGAGAAAGGTCTTGATTTAGAAGTTGCTGTATTTTTAGGGTATGATGCTGAAACTTGTCTTGCAAGTCAAATTAATTCAAATATATTCGATGTGGATAAATATTTGGTAGACTCTGCACTACGTAAAGAACCGTTAAAGCTAGTCAAATGTAAATCAAATGACTTATTAGTTCCAGCATATTGTGAGATTGTACTAGAAGGTAAGGTTAAGGCTAATCGGTTTGAATATGAGGGGCCATTTGGTGAACTGATGGGATATTACGGAGAGAAAGCTCTTCATCCTATCATTGAAGTTGATACTGTAATGCATAGGAACAATCCTATATATCAAGTAGCATTTCCTTGTAGAGAAGAGCACTTAACGAATGGTTTAACCAGAGAAGTTGAGCTATATTCAAACCTAGAAAGATTGGTAAATGTTCGTGATGTATATATTACAGAAGGAGGCGGCTATAGGTTTAATGCTGTAATTAGTATTGAAAATAAGCAGAGAGGAGAAGGTAAAACTGCGATACTAGGTACATTTGGTACTTTTTCTGATGTAAAAAACGTAGTAGTAGTTGATACTGATGTGGACATATTCTCAGCTTCAGATGTTGAGTGGGCAATAACCACTAGAAGCAGAGCAAGCATTGACAATGTTGTTATAGAAGGCGCAAAAGGATCTCCTCTTGATCCGACACATGTGGACAGAGGAATTACTGATAAATTCGGAATTGATGCTACGATGCCAGATCCAAATAATGAACTATATTATAAAGCAAAAATTGGTTGATTTAAGGAGGTTGTAAATGATTAATGAAGCTTTAGGAATTGTTGAAACTAGATCTCTAGTTTCAGCTTTAGAAGCAGCAGACACGATGGTGAAAACATCTAGCGTTACAATAATAGACATTGAGTTTGTAGGATCAGGGGTAGTTGCCGTAAGTGTAGTTGGAGATGTAGCTGCCGTCCAAGCAGCAGTAAATTCTGGAAGCGATGCTGCAAGAGGACTTGGTGAGATAATATCTGCAAATGTTATTGCAAGACCACATAATGAAGTTGATAAGTTGTATTAAGGAGGTTCTTAATGCCAAGTGAATTAGCAGTTAAAGTACTAGAGAAAATTTTCGGGGAAGAATCCAACAAGATAGATGGCAATTTGTTTAATAGTACTCAAAACAAAGAGAGCACTGGTTCTAAAAACAATAACAGGGTTAATTTTAGTAATTTAATTGAAAACAATCAAGATAGGAACCCAGAAACACCATCTAATTATAGAACTAGGGTTACGAAAAGACTTAGTCTTGAAGATTTAAGTAGATTATAGGAGGATTTATGAAACAAGCTTTAGGAACTATCGAAGTAGTTGGAAAAGCTACAGCAGTAACCGCTCTAGATGCTGCTTGTAAAACAGCAGAAGTATTTCTTTTAGGTGTAGAAAACATAATTGGAAGCGGTGGATCTGTAGGTGTTAATATCCAGATAGCAGGAGAGGTCGCAGCAGTAAAAGCAGCAATAGATGCAGCGAATGATGCTGCTATAAGAGTCGGTTCTGTTCTGTATAGTTCGGTTATTCCAAGACCAAATGATGAATTAGACAAGTTAATAGAAAGGTTTAATAAAAACATTAAGAATGATGAACAAGACTCTGAAGAAGAAGTAATTGAAGAAAAAGAAATGAATGGAAAAGAGGAAACAGAAAAAAAGAATTAGGCAATTATGCTTAATATAAATAATAATTATTTTAGGAGGTCAAGTAATGGGACAAGCATTAGGTTTAGTTGAAACTAAAGGACTAGTTGGAGCGATAGAAGCAGCAGATGCAATGGTGAAAGCTGCTAATGTAAATCTAGTAGGTTATGAAAAGATTGGATTTGGACTTGTAACTGTAATGGTTAGAGGAGATGTTGGGGCTGTAAAGGCAGCGGTGGACGCTGGAGCAGAAGCAGCTAGAGCAGCTGGAGAACTACATTCGGTTCATGTGATACCAAGACCACATGCAGAAGTTGAGAAAAAGATATTAGAAAATTATAAATAAGATTAACAATCAAATGTCAATAGAAACGAGGATTAAATATGAAAAAAATGCTCGTAATAGATTATAACTTTGACAGGACCATACTTAAAAAAAACAGTAAGAGTCTTCAACACTTCAATGAAGTTGTCCATATCCCCTATTTAGATTTGATTGAAAATAATCAGAAAATCGACCTAGAGTTTTTTTATAATTCAGTTATATTAATTAACCCCCCTATAACAGTGTTGAGTAATATTTCTGGATTATACAGTAGTGATAAATCTGAAGCTTTAGTTGTTAATCATCTGGTTAATGATTCTGAAGTGTTGATAGACTTTACTCAATTAAAAAATGTCTTAAAAAAGTTAAATAATAGAAAGCTTGCAGAAAAAGTTGTAAATATAAAGAATAGACTTTTATCTTATGGAACGAAAGATGTTCAGGATTGCTTAGTAAAAAAGCTATCTAGAAAGAATAAGTCAGAGAATATGAGCGTTTTTATCACATTAAATGACATAAAAGAGCTTTTAAAAGGAGATAAATTAGTTTTATCTGAAAATTCAAGGTTAACCCCAATGGCAAGTGACTATATAAAAGAAAAGAAAATAAAAATAATTCGCGAATCGGTTGGTGAATACTTATGATATTAGGAAAAGTAATTGGTAGTATAGTGGCTACCAAAAAAAATGAAAAATTGGTTGGATATAAAATAATGATAGTTCAACCAATAAACCATTTATATGATGCTAATGGCAGTCCAATTACATGCTTAGACACAGTAGGAGCTGGTATTGATGAAATAGTAATAGTAAGTGGAGGAACGGCTGCTAGACTTGCTTGTAATGACAGAGATATGCCAGCTGATGCTGCGATAATTGGAATAGTTGACTCTATAAATTAAGTGAGGTGAAGTACTTGCAAACGGAATATATAAAAAAAGGAATTAAATATAGAAAGCTAATAGATGTTTTACTAGGGGATAACGATTTTGCTGATACTGTTCTAGAAAATGGTAAAGTTATAAATGTAATAACAAGAGAAATTCAAGATTGCGACCTTGCTATTAAAGATGAATATATTCTGATGATTGGAGATTGCAAAAAGTTAATTGGACCAGATACAAAAGTTATAGACATGGGTGGAAAATACATTGCACCAGGATTTATTGATTCACATATGCATTTTGAATCTAGTATGTTAACTGTTACAGAATTTTCGAGATTATCAATAGTTTCAGGAACTACTACGCTTGTAGCTGATCCACATGAAATAGGAAATGCACTTGGGCCAGTTGGAATGAAAGCGATGGCAGATGAAGTTGACTCAGTGCCAAATAAAGTTCATTTAGTAGTACCGGCATTAGTACCTGATTGCCCAGGATATGAAACACCTGGAGTTGATATAACATCAAAAGATATGGAGGATTTATTATCTTACAAGAATATAATTGGTATAGGTGAGCTTCAAGGGGTTAGTTTAGCTCAACATGTTTATGACAAAACACCTGAAGTTTACGATGATCTTTTAACATCTTCGATGTATGCAGTAAGCAAAGGAATGGTAGTAGATGGAAATGCTCCAGAGTTATTTGGAAATGAACTTGCAGCACATATTATAACTACTGGTGGAGAATGCTCTTGTCATGAAACAACCACAAAAGAAGAATGTGTTGAAAAGTTAAGACAAGGTGTCTATGTATTTATGCGAGAAGGATCTACGCAAAAAAACATGGCAGAATGTATCAGAGCTGTAACAGAAGATAAGTTAGATTCTAGAAGGTGTATACTTGCAACTGATGATATGGTATCTAGTGATTTATATGAACTAGGTCATATGAATGAAATAGTAAGAAGAACTATCGCCCAGGGAGTTGAACCGGTTGAAGCGATACAAATGGTAACGATTAACCCTGCAACCTATTTTGGATTCAAGGATGTAGGAGTAATTGCACCTGGGAAATACGCTGATTTAGCAATTATTAATGACCTAAAATCTATGGAAGTTGAAGGAGTATTCATAGATGGAAAGCTTGTAGCATACAATAATCAGCTGCTAATTGATATACCTGAATATAAGTACCCAGATGCTGTTAAAAATTCTATAAAACGAGGAGCTGTTAAGCTAGATGAAATAACTATACAATCTAACTCTCAAAATCCTGATGTAAGATGCATAGAACTAATTCCAGATCAAAATCTATCGGGCAAAACAACTAGATCATTAAAATCCAATAATGGAGTTATTGAACCAGATATTAACAGCGACGTTCTAATTATGTTAAATGTAGAGAGATATGGAAGAGGAAATAATGTGGGTAAATGCTTCGTTACTGGATTTGGACTTAAAAAGGGCGCGATAGCAGAATCAGTTGGGCATGATACTCACAATATAATGGTTGTTGCAACAAATTATGAAGATGCATTAGTTGCAATAAATCGTGTAATAGAAAACCAAGGTGGCATAGCTATTGCTGAAAATGGTAGAATTATCGATGATTTAGCTCTCAGGGTTGGAGGTTTAATTACTGATGAACTAAATGGAATAGAGTTAGCAGAAAAAGTTAGAAATCTTGAAAATCTTGCAAAAACTCAATTGAACTGTACGGTGCACGCACCATTTATGCATCTTTCATTCCTTTCACTGTCCACTAGTCCAAAGTGGAAATTAACTGATAAAGGGATATTTGATGTAGATAATTATGAAATATTAGGGCCTGTTGTTGAGTAAATTAAATATAAGGGAGAGGAATAATAATGAAAAAGTTTATAACATGTTTATTAATAGTATCTATGGTATTAAGTATTGTGGCATGTGGTGGAAATGGAAGTGACACTACTAACCAGAACAAATCATCAGGGCAAACTGAGCAGAGTGGAGGAGAAGTAGTTGTTAAATTTGCTCACGATTATACAACGAACTCACCATATCACAAAGCAGCTGAATTTTTTAAAAAGACACTTGAAGAAAAGACTAATGGAGAAATGAAAGTTGAAATTTATCCGGCTCAACAATTAGGTAGTGCTAGGGAAATGATAGAAGGAATGCAAATGGGAAACATAGAATTAGTATGGACACCTACTGCGAAATTTGCTGGATTTGATCAAAAACTTACTCTTTTAGATTTACCATACCTTTTCCCTAATGAAGATATCATGTGGGAAGCTCTTGAAGGAGAAATAGGAGAGATGCTTGTAGAGGGACTTGAGAAAATCGGAATCAAAGGATTGACATTTAACGCTGAAGGATATAAACATTTTACTGCAAACAAAGCAATAGAATCGCCTGAAGACCTTAAGGGCATGAAAATAAGAACAATGGAAGCGCCTGTAATAATGGATATGTTTAAGGCTTGGGGAGCAAATCCTGTACCTATAGACTTTGCAGAAGTATACAACTCTCTTCAACAGAATGTAGTTGATGGAGAAGAAAATCCAATTATTTCAATACATGATATGAAGTTTTATGAAGTACAGAAAAACATCAGTTTATCAGATCATGCATATCTTACATACTTCTTAAGTGCAAGTAGTAAGTGGTTTGATGGGTTAAGTGAGGCACATCAAAAAGCTGTTATAGATACAAGTCTTGAGATGCAAAAGTATCATAGGAAGATAAATGATGAAGCTGTTGAAGGTTACTTAAAAAATATGGAGGAGTATGGAATTGTAATTAACGAAATTACTCCTGAGAATAGAGAAAAATTTAAAGAATTAACGAAACCTCTATACGATCAATATAGAAACGAAATAGGCGGAGAGCTTATAGATGCTGCACTAGAATTTGGAGAATCAAGAGTTAAATAGAACAGTGACCGGCGAAAGCCGGTCTTCTATAAAAAGGAGGATTTATGTTAAAAGCATTTAAACTCATAGAGAAAGTTGAGAATTTTATTGTAGGAATTTTGATATTCCTTACCACTATGTTGTTATTCGCAAATGTTGTAATGAGAAGATTTGGGACATCTACAACTTGGGCAGAAGAAGCAATTAGGTACGCAATGATATGGATAACTTTTTTAGGATGTAGTGCTTGCGTTCGAAGTCATTTACACGTAGGTATTGATGTTGTTGTAGCTAGTGCAAAACAATCTGTAAAAAAGGTATTAATATTTACTTCAGAGTTATTAAGTGCACTATTTTGTTTTATCGCTGGTTTTTATGGTATTTCTAATACACAAATGGTATTTGAAATGAACCAAAAAAGTTCTGCAATGATGATGCCTATGTGGATTGTGTATATCGCAATACCAATTGGACTGATTCTATCAGGGGTAAATTTTTTAATAAATAGTTACTTAACTATAGCAGACAAAAACATCAAAGAAGAAGATATTCTGGATCTTTCTAAACATAGTTAAAGGAGATACAGCATGACAATTACATTATTATTAACATTTTTTATTTTAGTATTTATAGGAGCCCCGGTTTTTATTGCATTAGCTTTCTCATCTCTAATTTCTCTTATGATGTTTAGTGATCTATCATTGATGGCAGTAACTCAAAGAATGATTGGAGGAATAGATAAGTTTTCATTAATGAGTGTTCCTTTCTTCATATTAGGAGCTAATGTTATGAAATCAGGAGGAATAGCAAAAAGGATATTAAAATGGTCAGAAGTAATGGTAGGACATCAAAGAGGCGGTCTTGCAATAGTAACTATAGTAGCCTGTATGTTCTTTGGAGCAGTTTCAGGATCATCTCCTGCAACAGTTATTGCTATTGGCGGACTAATGTATCCAGCTTTAAAAGAAAAGAAGTATTCCTCAGGTTTCAATATCGGGTTAATAACATCTAGTGGTTCAATAGCTCTACTTATACCGCCGAGTATTTCTGCAATAATTTATGGGTCCGTTACTGGAGCATCTGTAGGTGCATTGTTTATGGCAGGCGTTGGAGCAGGTATCATCTATTCAGCTGCTTACATAATTTACTCTATTATTTATGCAAAGAGAAATAATCTACCAGTAAATGAGAAATCAACAACAAAAGAAAAAGTTGCAGCAACAGTTGACGCATTATGGGCATTGGGAATACCAGTAATAATTATGGGAGGAATCTATTCTGGTTTGTTTACACCGACTGAAGCATCCGGGATATCAGCAGTGTATGCGATAGTTATAGGTTTATTTGTTTACAGAGAAATGAGTTATAGAGATTTAGCAAAAGTATGTGTAGATTCAGCTAAGTCTACCGCACAGCTTATGATGCTATTAGCAGCTGCATCAGTTTTTGGATGGGTGCTAACTGTAGCTCAAGTTCCTCAAAATCTTACAAATGCAATAATCAGTTTAAATGTAGGAAAATATGGATTCTTATTACTAGTAAATATAATATTACTAATTGCTGGAATGTTCATTGATGGTTCTTCTGCAATAATAATTACGGCCCCCTTGTTATATCCTATAGCTATGCAATTAGGAGTAAATGCTATTCACCTTGGAGTGATTATGGTTGCAAACGCATCGATAGGGATGTTCACTCCTCCTTTTGGATTGAATCTGTTTGTTGCTCAACCATTAACTGGAGAAAATATGCATAACATTATGAAAGGAGTTATGCCATTTGTATTTATTAGTATTATTGCACTATTAGTAATCACATATATCCCAATAATATCATTATTCCTTCCAAGATTAATTTATGGAGTAGTATAAATGAAAAGCTCAAACTTCAATTCAAAATATAGAATAATTGACCTATCCCAAGAGATATATGAAGGAATGCCCGTATCTAAGGACACTCAACAAACATTTATAATGACAAACCAAACACATGAACAAAATATGGTAGTAACTGGATCAAAAACATTAGGATTTTCTGCTCGTAACCTACTAATCTCTGAACAAGGACCTACTCATACAAAAGCATCATCTTCTTTTGATTATAAAGGGTTAAGTATAGATAAGATGGATTTTGAGTATTTTTATGGCAATGGGATTTGCTTGGATTTATCTCATAAAAGGTATCCAGAACTAATAGAAGTTGAAGATATTAAAAAGAGCATGGATAGATTTAGATTAGATCTAAAAAAAGGAGATGTTATTCTTATATATACAGGTCATTATAATAGGTTTTATCCTGAACTGGAGTATAGTGGAATAAGAGCAAAACACACTGGATTATCTTATGAATGTGTAGCATACTTAGGCGCTAATGGAATAGTAAATATTGGTCTTGATACACCTTCATTAGATTCTAATCCACAGAATTCAGCTATTTCAGGATATGAGGCATGTTATAAGTATGATATAACATGTACGGAAAACTTATGTAATTTAAGACAATTAATAGGTGCCAGATTTGTTTATTTTGGACTTCCATTGCGCATTAGAGGAGGAACGGGCTCTCCAATAAGAGCAGTAGCACTTATTGAAAAAAAGCATACTTTTTAATGAATTTTATTTAATACAAGGAGATAAAAATGTCAAGTAAACACGAAACGCTTTATAAAAAAATTGATGACATTAGAGAAGAATTAGTTGAAATAGCAATGGAGATTTTTAACAATCCAGAGATTGGTTATCAAGAATATAATTCTTCGAGACTATTAACAGAATACTTAGCTAAAAATGATTTTCTAATTGAAAGAGGACTATCAGGACTAGAAACATCATTTAGAGCAACTTATGATTCTAGAATAGCCGGAAAAACAATTGGGCTAATTGCAGAGTACGACGCTCTACCAGAAATAGGACATGCGTGTGGGCATAATTTATTTTCAGTAGCAGCATGTGGAACGGCGATTGCATTAAAAGATTCTATAGATGAAATAGGTGGGAAAGTTGTAGTAGTCGGTACTCCTAGTGAAGAAGGAACAGTAGAGAATGCCGGTGGAAAAGTAATTATGGCAAGAGATGGTATCTTTGATGATCTAGATATTGCTATGATGTGTCATGGAGATGAAAGTACTTATATTGAAAGATATCTTGTAGCAGCAACTTCAATGACAGTAAGATTTTTTGGGACTGAGATACATGCTGGTGGAGATGTGACTTTTGGTAGGAATGCATTAACAGCAGCAAATCTAACTATTAGTAATATAAATGCCATCAGACAACATTTCTTCCCAAGAGCTGTTGTTAATCCAATAATTACAAAAGGTGGTATTGTTCCTAATACCTTAGCTAGAGAAACTGAGTTAAAGTTTACAATAAGATCAACAAAACGAAAAGACTTAGGAGAATTAATTAGAAGAATAGAAAACTGTGTTAAAGCTGCAGGACTAACAACTGATTGTGAGTATGAAATTATAAAGCAAGAAAATGTTTATGAGGATACAAGACCAAATACTGTTTTGGCGAAATCATTTGGTAAGGCATTAGACAGATTAGGTATAGAGTATTATCAGAAGAATGAAGCAAACTTTGCATGGGATATAGGAAATGTAAGTTATAGAGTTCCAACTCTATGCCCATATATAAAAATTGGCCCTGATGGTATACTTTGCCACTCTGTTGAGTTTCTTGAAGCTAGCAGCTCTCAAGGAGGATTTGATGGTTTAGTAGTGGGTGCTAAAGCAATGGCATCGACCGCACTCGATTATTTAGAATCGGAAGATATTCAAAAGGCTGTTTTTGAAGAATTTCAGGCAATGGATAAATAAAATAGGAGGATAAACCTATGACAGAAAGAATTAAAAAGAGAGGATTTTTAAATGCCATAGAAAGGATTGGTAATAGATTACCACATCCAATATATATCTTTATGATATTAACAGTGGTGGTTATGATAGTCTCAGCTGTGCTTTCTGGTTTGACATTTGAGCATCCAGGTACAGGAGATACAGAGCAGATAAAAAGCTTATTATCTGGAGAAGGTGTTAGATGGATTGCGACAAACATCGTAGCAAACTTTTCTAAATTCCCACCTCTAGGGATGGTATTAGTTATGATGATAGGTTTAGGTCTAGCAGAGGAAACAGGTTTACTTAGAACATTTTTAAAGAGTTTTATTGTAGGATCATCAAAATCATTAGTAACTTTTATAATTGTTTTTGCCGGAATAATGGGTAATATTGCTGGTAGTTCAACATTTGTTGTTATTCCTCCATTAGGTGCAATGGTATTTAGAGCACTTAAGAGAAATCCACTTGCTGGAATTGCAGCGGGATTCGCAGGAGTTGCAGCTGGTTTGAGTGCTAATCTTCTTGTAACTCCAACAGATGTTTTGCTTACTGGAATATCAGAAAAGGCAGCACAAATAATACAACCTGGTTTTGAAGTTCATCCCGCTGTTAACTGGTACTTTATGTTTGTTTCCACATTTGTATTATCACTAGTTGGAACCTTTGTAATAGATAAATTCGTAGAGCCAAGACTAGGTGTTGCTGTAACTGATGATGTAGATGAAACACTTGACGGTGAAGATCTAAGCGTAATAAAACCTGAAGAAAAAAGAGGTTTGAGAAATACACTTATTGCAACAATAGTTTATATATGTCTTATTGCATTAATGGTTGTACCAAAGAGTGGTATACTTAGAGATCCTGAAAAAGGAACGATTATACCTTCTCCATTTTTAAGTGGAATGATAACAATATTACTATTTTGGTTTATTATAATAGCAATTACTTATGGGGTTACAGTTAAAAGTATAAGGAATACATCAGATGTAGAAAGATACATGACAGAATCAATGAAGGGTTTTGCTGGATTTATAGTACTTTGTTTCTTTGCTGCACAATTCGTAGAGTTTTTCGCATACTCAAACCTAGGATTATTACTATCAGTAAAAGGAGCTGTACAACTTCAAAGAACCGGTTTGGTAGGGATTCCGCTGCTAATAATTTTCATTCTGTTTGCTTCAATGATAAACTTTTTAATAGGAAGTTCATCAGCAAAATGGGCACTTTTAGCACCAATATTTGTACCAATGTTTATGCAGGTTAACTTATCACCTCCATTAACACAAGCAGCATACAGAATTGCAGATTCTGTAACTAACTGTATATCGCCGCTTGAACCTTTTATGCCATTCATCATAATATTATGTAAGAAATATGATAAAAAATCTGGATTAGGAACGGTCGTTTCAATGATGCTACCTATGGCAATAGGTTTCTTAGTATCATGGACATTACTTCTAGTAATATGGTATATTATAGGCTTACCACTAGGGCCAGGTGCTACTTTATTACTTAATTAGAAATATAAAAGTCAGGTAGCTTTGCTATCTGGCTTTTTATTATAAGTTAATATAGGTTTTAATTGATAATAATTATAGACGGATAATTATAAATAGAATACAATTAAATTGATTTGAACATTAAAACTATATTTTCAGGGTGATTTAATGAATAAAATATTAGATGGTGTTGCCGATACTCTATATATTCCACTGGTGGCTAGAATATATGTATCAAAAAGATTTCCGGGTTATTTTTATGACTCGGATAGTAAAATTAAGCTATACAAATAAATAGGTCATTAATGGTATAATCCATCACGAAAATAAAAGGAGACCAAAAATGACATACATTCATAGTACCATAGATGAATTAGTTTTAATAGAGTTTTACGTCAATATAAGCTAGACAAAAATAAATTATAAGGTATAATTACTATAACATGTGATGTATTGAAAACGATAAATGATAAATGTTGTCATTTTTATGAACCTTAACATAAGATGTTCTATTTTTTTAGAGTAATAATATATCACGATATATGATTAATGTAATGTCATTTTAAAATAAAAGGATTAAATCTATAAATATTATGCTAATACATTAAATCATATAGTGTTTAATTTAGTTGAATTAGAAAAATATATAAAGATCATAGGAGGAAAAATGAAAGTACAAGAAATTCATGTAAAAGTATTTTTGAAACAAGACATTGAGTTTTCAAAAGTACCGGAAAAAATAGCTAAATTCATTTCGATGTATTTAGCAAGGGATGAAAGATTCTTAGAACTCCATATAAGTAAAGATTATAAACCTTATTCTTTAGATTATCTTTACCCAATGGAAAAAGATCGAATCTACAAAAAGGAAAACATTTACACTTTTAGAATTCGATCAATTGATACTAAACTTGTAAACTTTTTTTTAAATGGTTTAGATGATTTTTCAAATGATGATTTTAAGGGTTTAGTTTTAAAGGCAAGAACTATTCCGCAGCGACACATTACACGTTTATATAGCTTGACACCTATAATCTTTAAGAACGATGGAGGTTACTGGAGAGGAGTTATGGAATTAGATGAGTATGAAAATAGACTTAATAGCAATCTATTTAAAAAATACAAGAGTTTCGTTGGAGATATCGAACAGGAAGATAAATTCTATAAATCTATAAAGTTTTTAAACGTAAAACCTATTGCGATTAAATACAAGGGAGTAGAACTGTTAGGCGATAAACTTGAATTAGAAATTAAGGACGATAAATTATCACAAGATCTTGCTTATCTGGCATTAGGAGTAACTTTTAGCGAAGGAAGCAGCTTTTCATGTGGATTTATGGGATATAAATTTTTATAGGAGGTAATATTTTGTTAAGACAATGCTTAGAAGTTTTTAAACATGAATATGAGAAAAATCCAAGCATGATAATGAGCGGCTATACACCAAAAGATGGTAGATATGTTTTAGTTCAGATGTCTGGAGGTGTAAGTGAATGGAAAGTTATTTCTGAAATTGATATCAAGTATGATAAGAAAGAAAAAATTGTGATTGGTGAGTCAGAAGAGTATTATCCACTTGTAAAGGAATTAGATTATTACTCTAATTTGTTGGAGATGAACAAACCAATCGATCCGAAAAAAGCTGTACACTCGTCCAATTATTACAGTTTTTCTTTTAAAAAGTCTATAATAAATACAAAAATAGATGATGAAGCAATAAAAAGATACTTTTCAGTCTTAAAAAATCCTAAGTTAAAGTATAAGGATAAAAATTCAAGAGATCTTTATGAAAATAATGAGGAGAAGTTAGGGGTTGTAAATGCTGATGAGGTAGAACAAATTGAGTCATGGGTAATAAAAAATATTAGAAACTTTGACATTGATGAAAAAGAAAAAGATTATTTTAAATTTCTATTTGTATACCCTGATGAAACAAAAACTTTAGAAGCATTTAAGAGAGAGCAACTTCGCTATGAAGGTACTAATATATTCAATAGTAATAAATACAATATTTTAAAGGATGGTGTAGTTTATGGACTATCAAATAATAATATGGGCTTAAATGCAAAAAAACCATATTTAGCAAATCTTGATAGACATACACCTGAACCGTACCTTATAAGTGTAGAGGAAGCAATGCAGCAAAAACACTTTTTTGATTACTTACAAAGTGTGGTTTCCAATAAATATTATAAAATTTATATCGATACTGATAATAAAAGGATATCATTAAATAATGTTCCGAGAGTTGGTCTACAATTAAATCTTGTACCAGATAGAAATGAAATAGGTATTATTGGTTATAAAAAGTATGTTTCTGATGAAATTGATTTAGACATTAGTATAAGAAAACATATCGACCCTTCATTTCATAAAAGTAAAGAAGATGAAGAAAAAACTAAGAATCTAGAAGTTTATAGAAGGTATATTAAAAGGAAAGAATTTTTTGAAGTTATAGATTTTGTATTTTTTTATAATTTTCTTATCAACAATGAATATCAGCTAGAAGAAGTAAAAATAAAGGAAGTACAACTAAGACAGATATTGATAGGTTATGGTTATGGATTCATCAATTGGAAAAATTTTAACAAAACAGATTATCTAGTCAATACATTGGAGAGATTAATAAAAGATAGCATAGTTTATTCTTTATCTAAAGGATATTATAGAAAAGCGGCTCAACAATTTAATGTTGGAGTATCGCTATTAGAATATTTTGATAAATTCAAGGAGGACGCTGTATTGGATATTCGTAAGATTATAAAGAAAAAAATTATTAGCAAAGATGATTATTTGATAGAAAGTGATGAAGAAGCACTTTTTGCTACAGGTCAAGTAATGAGCTATTTATTAAGTCAAACAAATACTAAGAATAAGAACATGACTTTTATCCAAAATATGCTCTATAAAAGAGACGGAGAAAAAATCGTAGAAGAGCTGATCATGATGATGAAGAGATATAAGCATATTTTTAGTAAATCAAGTGTAAGAGTTAACCTTCTTGCATCAAAAATACTTCAATATAGTTTTAAGGACAGTAGTAAAGTAAATGATAAATGGCTAATAGCCGGTTTTCTCGATGAATGCTTTATATTTACTAAGGCAGAAAAGGAGAACCCCGATACTAAATATGATACGACTAAAGATAATACAACTGAAGAAATAGAATCAATACATTAAATACTAAGGAGGAAAAACATGACTAGAATGAATAAGAGAGTATACGGAGTAATAGGAATATCATCAATAATGGCTAATTGGAATGCTGACTTTAGTGGACTTCCAAAAACATTAACATCAGGTGAAGTTTTTGGTAGTGATAAAGCTCTAAAATATACCATTAAGAAAAAGTGGCAAAATGAAGGTGAAAAAGTACTCTATATAAAAAGTTATAAAATTAACGATGACGGTGTATTGTTACCAAGAACACTTAAAGAGCATTATGAAAAATTATTTGATACAACACTTGACTCAAATGGTAAAGAAGGAGAAGTTGTTTTAACAAATTTATTTAATGCTATAGATGTTAAAAATTTTGGGGCAACATTTGCAGAAGCTAAAAATAATATTTCAATAACCGGTGCAGTTCAAATCGGACAAGGTATGAATAAATATATTGATACACAGACCCAAGAACAGCAAATACTTTCGCCTTTTAGAGACGCTACAGATCCTGATGCAAAGAGCTCTACATTAGGGACAAAGATAGTTTCAGATGAAGCTCACTATTTTTATTCTTTTAATATAAATCCTCTCGCATACTCTGGCTATGAAGAGTTAGGTGTAACTGAGGGATATACTGAAGATGATTATCAAAAATTTAAGGATGGAGCTTTGAGAGGTGCCACTAGTTTTTCAACAAATTCAAAAATTGGTTGTGATAATGAGTTTGCAATATTTGTTGAAATAGAAGAGGATAAGTATTTGCCAAATTTAGCGGAGTACATTACATTTGAAAAATCAAGTGAAACTAAAAATATCATAAGGTTCAATGATGAAAACATTTTTGGAACAGTTGACGGAATACTAAACATAGAGATTTACTATAATCCTGTGACTACTGATTTGGTAGGATTCCCTGATGATGCAGATTACTATAATATTGTGACATTAAAGAAGGAGAGATAAATGAAGGCTTTTAAATTTACCTTAAGTGGTAAAACAGCTTTCTTTAAGACTCCTGATGTAAATGCTTATATGTATTTTAGTTATGGACATATCCACAGAGTTGCTCTTCTAGGGGTTTTTGGAGCAATAATGGGATATAGCGGATATGGAGGAGATCCAAAAAGAGAACTTCCAGAATTTTATGAAAAACTGAGGGATATAAAAGTTTCTGTTTTACCTAATAGCAGCGATGGGATTTTCTCAAGAAAGATTCAAAATTTTAATAACTCTACTGCTTTTGCTTCTCGTGAAGAAGGCGGAAATCTAATTGTAAAACAGATATGGCTTGAAGATGTTTCTTGGGATATTTATTTTCTAGTTGATTCAGAAATTAGCACTGAACTAGCAAATAGGATATTTAATAATAGATGTACATTCATTCCCTATTTGGGAAGTAATGATCATTTAGCTAATATTACTAATGCTGAGTATGTAGAATTAAACAAGATTAATGAATTTTCTGAGATAAATTCATTTACAAAGTCATCAGATGTAATTGTTAATCAAAATAGGCAAGTATTTAAATATGAAGAAATATTACCTTATAAATTAGAACCGGAAACAGAAAGATATATTTTTGAGAAGTTTATTTTTACAAATGGCAAAGTTAAAATTAATAATGATTCTATTGAAGTATACTCTCATGATGGAAGGAAATTAATATTTTATGGTGCAGACTAAATTTATTGATGTAGAAGATATAATTTCAAAGAACCAAATATATTATGCGCATATTAATGGTATGGAATCTACCAAGAGCTCAGAACTCTTGGTAGACCATATAAATCTATGTCATGATTACTATGTCAAAATCTGTGAACACAAGCATATTGAAGAAACTTATAAAAGAATTTACAAACAGATATTTGTAGATTCTGAATATTATGATTTTTTTAAACTAATACTAGATAGTATCATAACATTTCATGACTTAGGAAAAACAAATCCCAAATTCCAAAGAGATAAAATGTTAAATCAATATATTAAGGATGTTGATTTTGGAATTGGAAGTAAGCATTCTATATTATCTTCTTTAATTTTCATAGATTATTTTATACAAAAACTAAACTACGAATATGAGTATAATTCTTCCGATGCTGATCATCTAATGCTAGTCAAGATAATTTTTGCAATTTCATTTGTTATAACCAGGCATCATAGTGATATGTCTGATTTTATAGATGCTGATTCGATATCATATATATCGGATTTTGAGCTAAATATGGATATGTCCAACCTATATAAGGAATATTTAAACTGTGAGTGGCTATTCAATTTGGAATATACCCAAAATTATGAGATAAAAATTGAAAATATACTTGATGCAGCATATGATGTTGGAAGTGACTACAATCTAGAAGATAATAGTACGATTTATATATTAATGAGACTTATGTATTCAATACTAGTAGCATCTGACTACTATGCAACTACAGAATACATGGATGGAAGAAAAACAAATTTTGACAGGTGGAGTATTGAAGAGTTTAAAAGTGTTTACTATAACTCGGATTTAATAAAGAGTATTAGAGAAAAAGAAGTATCAAAATCATATTTGAAAGATCAAGATATGAATGATATAAGAACAGAGATCTTTTTGGAAGTCGAAAGAGCATATGAGGAAGATAAAAGCAAAAACATCTACTTCTTAGAGAGTCCAACGGGCAGCGGAAAATCAAATGCTGCTATGAATTTATCTTATAAGATGCTTGAAGGTCAAAGGGATAAAATCATTTATGCTTATCCATTTAACACTTTAGTTGAACAAAACAAAAAAACGCTAGAACATATTTATTCCAAGTCAGAATTCAGAAAGTATATTAGTACTGTTAATTCTATTACTAAAATTAAAACGCAGGATGAAGAAGAGGACTATATAATCGATTACAATAAGATATTACTAGATAGACAGTTTTTGCACGATCCTTTTATAATAACAAGTAATGTAAACTTGTTTAATATCCTATTTAGTAATAAAAGAGCAGATATATTTGGATTATATCAATTAGCAAATAGTGTAATCGTATTAGATGAAATACAAGCTTATAAATCAAAAATTTGGATTGAAATCATAGAGCAACTTGACTTATATTCAAAACTATTTAATATGAAATTTATAATTATGTCAGCTACTTTACCTGATTTATCTACATTTTTAAGTGAAAACAAGAGGATTTCTAAGTTGGTAAAGGATCCAAAAAAATTATTTAAAAATCCATTATTCATGAAAAGAGTGGAGATATGCTATGAATTACTTGATATTGAAGAGATGACTTTAGACATAATAAAGAATCATATGGCAGATAATATTAAAAACTACAATAAGGTTTTAGTTGAATTTATCTTTAAAAAGAGAGCAGAAGAATTCTACAATCTAATAGTAATGGAAGATGAATTTTCTGATTATGAAATCATCCTATTGACGGGTGATGATAAGCTTCATTATCGAAACAAGGTTATAGATAAAGCTAAGCAAAAAGATACTAAGATTATATTGATAGCTACTCAGGTAATAGAGGCGGGAGTAGATATAGATATGGACATTGGCTATAAAGACATATCCATATTTGAGAATGAAGAACAGTTTTTAGGACGAATAAATAGATCATGTAAAAAAGATGGATCCAAAGCTTTTTTCTTCGATTTAGATAATGAAAAATTAATTTATGGTCACGATTCAACAGGATACAGTACATTGAGAAACTTAGAAAGAAGAAAAGATCTAATAAATAAAGATTTCTCCAACTACTATCGATTAAAGCTTCAAAGCATTCATGAGAGAAAAGGAAATCTAACTGGGTATGAACAATTTGCTAAAGATCGGGATGGGTTAAACTTTAAAAAAATTGCTGAACATATGAAACTTATTGATGACGGTGTTGAAAAACAGAGATACTACTTTTCTAGAGAGATAGAAACGGAAGATGGAATAATAGACGGTAGAAAAGTTTGGGCAAGATACAAGGAATTATTAAAAGACGACACTATCAATTATTCTGAAAAGTATATAGAGTTATTTAACCTACGGGTTGATATGAGTCTATTTATTTATGAATTGGATAGACATGTTAATATTTCACACCAAGAAGTATTTGGAAATATTAGGTATATAGAAGATAGTGATAAGTTCTTTCAAAATGGTAGATTCATCAATAAAATGGAGAGTGAACTATTTATATGATTGAATTAAACGGAACCACTATTAACTACTATATCCACTGTAAGAGACAGTGTTATTTATTCTATCACAGGCTAAACCTTGAAGATCAAAGTGAATTGGTCCATGTAGGCAGAGAACTCCATGAAATGGAAAAAGAAAAAAATAAGAATGCAGAAATATCCATAGAAAATATTAAGATTGATAAAATAACGAAGGACTATGTAATAGAAATCAAAAAATCAGATGCTGACAAAGATGCTGCTAGATGGCAGTTATACTATTATCTCTATGTATTGTCAAAAAAAGGTATTTTGAAGAAAGGAAAGCTTGAATATATTGAACATAAAAAAAGGAAGACCGAAATCATTGAATTAACAGAACAAAAGACAGAAGAACTTCAAAAAATCATAAATCAAGTACATGTACTCGTTAACAAAGAAAAAATACCTGAAGCAAAGCGAATAAAAGGATGTACGAAATGTGCCTATTATGAGTACTGCTTTATATAGGAGGATGCGGATTGGGTACAACCAAGTATTTAATGTCACAAGGTGAACTTAGCAGGATGGATAATTCACTATGCTTTCGGATAGATGGAAAAAATAATTACCTTCCAATCGAAAACATAAAGGAACTTTATGTATTTAATGAAGTAAGTTTAAATACTAAATTATTAGATTTTTTATCTCAAAATCATGTTATAGTTCATTTTTATAACTATTATGGTCATTATTCCGGAACTTACTACCCAAGAGATCATTATCTTAGTGGTAAATTATTAGTAGCCCAAGTTGAGGCTCACAAACTTAAACGTGTTGAGATAGCTAAAGCTATAGTAAACGGCATAGGAGTCAATATACACGAAGTAATTTATCATTATTACAAACATGATAAAAAAGAGGTGAAAGAATTTTTAGATTGGATAAAAAACAACTTTTTTGAGAATTGTGCTGAAGCAAAGGATATTGAAGAGCTTATGTTCTACGAAGGCGAGCTATGGCATAGATTTTATATGAGTTTTAAGTACTTCTTAAAAGAAGACTTCATAATGAGTAAAAGAGTTAAAAGACCTCCGGATAATCCGATTAATGCATTGATATCTTTTGGCAATACACTACTTTATACAAAAACGATATCAGCAATCTCAAGAACCCATTTGGATCAGAGGATAAGTTTTCTACATGCACCTTCTGAAGGAAGATTCAGTCTCAGTCTGGATATTTGTGAAGTGTTCAAACCAATACTTGTATTTAAAACGATATTTGACTTGGTAAACAATGGAAGGTTAAAAGTGGATAAACATTTTATTAAAGAATACAACTATTGTATTTTGAATGAAGAAGGCAGAAATATATTTATTCAAGCTTTCGAAGAAAGGATAGAGTCAAAGTTTAAACATCCTAAACTTAAAAGATTTGTTTCTTACAAAACTGCTTTAAAACTAGATTGTTATAAACTGATTAAGAATATTCTAGAAAATAAAGAATTCAAACCATTTTCAATAAAGGACAAGATGTAATGAAACCTAGCTACAATTTTAATTATATATTTCTTTTTTATGATATTGGAGAAAAAAGAGTCAATAAAGTATTTAAAATATGTAAAAAATATCTTACCCATCATCAAAAATCAGTTTTTAGAGGAGAGATAACACCATCAAAATTATTAGCTATAAAAAAAGATTTAAGAAAAATAATAGATCCAGATGAAGATTTTATATCTATTATTAAACTTATAAATAGAAACTCTTTCAAAGAAGAGACCATTGGAACCAGTCCTAAAGTAGATGTAGATACCGAAATGTTTATATAAATATAATTCCCAGCTGAATTAATAGAAGCTGATATAATAGCCATACTTAAAAAACTGCTATTACTGGGAATATATTTAATAAATGCTATAATAGAGCTAATGAATAGGTGTATAGATAAAATTATATCGCTTATTTGTATAGGATGAACCTTAACATATGATGTATTGAAATGGAAAACGTCAAGGAAGAAGCTGAAATCGCAACGAGGATGAACCTTAACATATGATGTATTGAAATGATTTGCAAGGTAGAGTAAGAGGAGACCTATATCGATGAACCTTAACATATGATGTATTGAAATCTCCCTTAGATGCTCACCAATTTGCAAATATTGAGGATGAACCTTAACATATGATGTATTGAAATATTTCGAAGATATTGAATCGATTATAGCAAGCAGGATGAACCTTAACATATGATGTATTGAAATAGGGCACTTCGGGACTTGGTCAAAAAAGAAATGGGGATGAACCTTAACATATGATGTATTGAAATTATGTTCTTTCATTTTTACGTTCCGAATCAAGTAAGCGATGAACCTTAACATATGATGTATTGAAATAATTACTACATTATTGCAACTATTGGGAATTGAAAGATGAACCTTAACATATGATGTATTGAAATAGGACGGCGAAATAGAAGGCGTAGAGAGTGAAGATAGATGAACCTTAACATATGATGTATTGAAATTTATAACAGAATGGAAAAAGGGAAAGCAAAGCTATCGATGAACCTTAACATATGATGTATTGAAATATGAGATGTTAAACAACTAACAATAAGTACATGCATCGATGAACCTTAACATATAATGTATTGAAATCAGATAACGAACCGCAAGTTTATATTGCGAGAGATGATGAACCTTAACATATGATGTATTGAAATCTTATGGGATATCATGGTGAAGATGTCTGGGATGATGAACCTTAACATATGATGTATTGAAATGAGTTTGCGAGATTAGTTACGCTGGAGCTAGAAAGGATGAACCTTAACATATGATGTATTGAAATCCAATGAGGAGTATAACAATATTGTAAATGGTATAAGATGAACCTTAACATATGATATATTGAAATAGACAATAAAAAAAAAGAGTATCAATAATGATACCCGATGAACCTTAACATATGATGTATTGAAATAGAGATGTTACAAACCTTGGAGGTAAAGAAGTCATGATGAACCTTAACATATGATGTATTGAAATTATACATCAATTTCAAGGTTAACTATCTTATAATCTTGATGAACCTTAACATATGATGTATTGAAATAAAAGTTCGTATTGATTTCCATCTTCTATGAACAGATGAACCTTAACATATGATGTATTGAAATCAGAAATACGAGTATCAAGACTATATGTTAATGGTGATGAACCTTAACATATGATGTATTGAAATAATATTAATAAAATGTAATAAATAAAGAATTAGAGGATGAACCTTAACATATGATGTATTGAAATAACCAAGTTTCAAACGCTTGCTTATGGTCTTTCCTGATGAACCTTAACATATGATGTATTGAAATGTAACCTTCAAATCACTATTCTTTCCTTTTCGTTCTACGATGAACCTTAACATATGATGTATTGAAATGACATTAAGGCTTCTATGTTTTTCGATAAATTCTTGATGAACCTTAACATATGATGTATTGAAATACTGTGTTTTTAAACGGAGCGTCTTTATACCCCGCGATGAACCTTAACATATGATGTATTGAAATTAACATTTTGCATGTTGTTCATTCCACTTGTTACAGATGAACCTTAACATATGATGTATTGAAATAACTATAACCGGGTATGATGAGGGCGTATACAAAAAAGATGAACCTTAACATATGATGTATTGAAATTATAGAAAGTACTTTAAATCAGGTGTGTCAAAGTTTGATGAACCTTAACATATGATGTATTGAAATACAACCCTTTGATTGATGCTTTCTACTGTCTGCTCTAGATGAACCTTAACATATGATGTATTGAAATTGGAAAGTTATTTCTCAAACTGTTATATGTCTTTACGATGAACCTTAACATATGATGTATTGAAATAGAATTGCTAATATTTTTCTTGTTTGGTTTTCTTCGATGAACCTTAACATATGATGTATTGAAATTTAAATATTTCTTGTAGCTTTAGAGTAGTAAGCTGATGAACCTTAACATATGATGTATTGAAATATATGCTATCCGGGAACGAAGTAGTTGAAGACGTGAAGATGAACCTTAACATATGATGTATTGAAATCTTCTTGAAGGAATTAAGATTACTAATAAAACAGAAGATGAACCTTAACATATGATGTATTGAAATAAGGAATGATGTCCTCCCGGTGGTTTTGCGTCTATCGATGAACCTTAACATATGATGTATTGAAATCCATTTACACCCCTCCTTCAAAATTTTGAAATATTCGATGAACCTTAACATATGATGTATTTATCAACTATAGTACATTCAATAAAACACAGATGCCTATTCTTAAACCTCTAGATTTCAAAATCATAACTAAATTCTTTTATTAAACCTCAATATCCAACTAAACTCCATTATCTGAGATTTAATATTTCTATAAAACAAATATTCACATTTAAAATAAAATTTAAAGTTCTATCTTGACAAAATACCTAACAGCAGTATAATGCTAACAGTGTTAGATAAAAGGAGGTAGACATGAATTACGAAAAATTAGCTATGGAATTGTTCACTAGTATGGAGAAGCTTCATAGGTCTAAACCCCAGAAGAACATAACTGACTCTATGCAGGGTGAGAAGATGATATTGAGGTTTTTAGGGAATAGGAAGGGAGAAGATGTGCTACCTGGTGATATTTCTGAGGCTTTGGGCATTAGTTCCGCTAGGGTTGCGGCTGCATTAAATAGACTAGAGGATAAAGGTTTAATCTTAAGGAGCATTGATTCTGAGGATAGGAGAAGATTTATAGTAACTCTAACTGAAAAAGGGGTTGCTGAAACTGAAAAAAATGCAGAAGTTATGAAAAATAGAGTTATTGAACTACTTAAGGAGCTTGGCGATGATGATGCAAGTGAATACGTTAGGTTAATGGGTCGTGTCGCTGATATTATGGTTAAGAAGAATTACCATGAATGATATAGAAAAATAAATATGTTATAGGGGTTAACTATGATTAGAATTTTAAAAAGATTAAATAAAACAGAGTGGACTATGGGGTTTTTTGCTCTTGTTTTTATTGTAAGTCAGGTGTGGCTTGATTTAAAGCTACCTGATTATATGTCTGAGATAACAAGGCTGACCCAAACACCTGGTAGTGAGATGGCTGAGATTTGGTCAGCAGGTGGAATGATGCTGCTATGTGCACTTGGTAGCTTATTGGCTGCTATCATTGTAGGTTTTTTAGCTTCAAGGATTGCTGCTTCTTTTTCTGCTCGACTTAGGAGCATGCTGTTTACAAAAGTAGACTCTTTTTCAATGGAGGAGATTAATCTTTTTTCAACTTCAAGTTTGATTACAAGGTCTACAAATGATGTCACTCAAATCCAGGTGTTCATCACAATGGGGTTACAACTAATTGTAAAAGCACCCATTATGGCGGTATGGGCAGTTACAAAGATAGCGGGTAAGGGAATTGAATGGACAATTG
>JAEZWM010000047.1 GCA_023443025.1 Bacillota bacterium | reverse complement strand
ATGCTAGAGGTGCTGTTGTTGCCTCAGACGGATTTTTCCCATTTTCAGATTCAATTAAAGAATTTGTAGATGCCGGAATTATTGCTATTATTCAACCGGGTGGATCAATTAAGGATCAGGACACCATAGATTATGCAAATGAAAAGGGGATAGCAATGGTATTTACAGGTATGAGGCACTTCAGACATTAGGAGGGGTATTATGAAAGTATTGGTAATAGGTTCAGGTGGTAGAGAACATGCCATCTGTAGAAAGTTAAATGAATCAAATAAAGTTAATAAAATATTCTGTGCACCCGGCAATGCCGGAACTGCGATGATTGCGGAAAATGTAGATATAGCCGTTAATGAATTGGATATCCTTGCAGACTTTGCAGTTAATGAAAAGATAGATTTAACAATTGTAGGGCCTGAAGATCCACTGGTAAACGGTATAGTGGAAAAATTTAGAGAAAAAGGACTTTTAATATTCGGTCCTGATTCAGAATCGGCACAACTTGAGGGAAGCAAGAGTTTCTCTAAAGAATTCTTGATAAGACATAATATACCTACAGCAAGATATGAAAAATATACAGAATACCACGCTGCAGTTGAAGCGTTAAAGAACTTTGATTATCCACTTGTAATAAAAGCGGATGGGCTATGTGCCGGCAAAGGTGTAATCATATGTGAGACGCCAATAGAAGCGCTATATACATTAAAAGATGTTCTAGTAGAAAAGAAATTTGGATCTGAAGGTAACACTATTATTATTGAAGAATATCTTACCGGATATGAAGCTTCAGTTTTTTGCATTTGTTCCAACGGTAAGTTAATAACACTGGATACAGCAAAAGACTACAAAAAGATATACGAAAATGATGAAGGACTTAATACCGGAGGAGTAGGATGTTTTTCTCCAAATATTCTTATCGATGATGTGGCTAAAGCGCAGATAAAGAGTATTATACCACAAATTGAAAAAGGCTTAAAAGAGGATGATTTATTATTTAGCGGAATCCTATTTATAGGCTTTATGGTTACTGAAACAGGACCTAAGATTTTGGAATTTAACGTTAGATTTGGAGACCCTGAAACTCAGGTTCTATTACCGAGACTCAAGTCTGACTTATTTGAAGTATTGGATAAAGCATCAAGAGGCAAACTGGAGCAATCTGATATAGTATTTAGCGATGACACCGTAATGACCGTCATTATGACTTCCGGCGGGTATCCTGAGACATATAAGACAGGATATGAAATTTTTGGATTAGATGAAATTTCAAAAGTTGATTCTAATCTTTTTGTAATTCATAATGGCACCGCAGTAGAAGAAGATAAAATAGTTACATCCGGTGGTAGAGTGCTTTCTGTAACGGCAATCGGACATTCTTTAGAAGACTGCAGAAGTCTAGTTTATGAAAACATTGATATAATTAAGTTCACTAACTCTTACTATAGGAAAGATATTGGATACTTTAGCTTGCAATAGTCTTTAAAAGATGATATTATAATATAGTAAAGTAATAAGGTATTAACAACAATATATAACTAAATTTATTAGGAGGGATACGATGAAGACGGATGTACAAATTGCTCAAGAGGCGGTAATGGAACCGATTTCGGTTGTAGCTGAAAGGTTAGGATTAAATGAAGAGGATTTAGTTCACTATGGTAAGTATAAAGCTAAAGTGAACTTGGAAGTACTAGAAAGAAAATCAAACGATCCTGACGGAAAACTTATCCTGGTAACAGCTATTAACCCTACTCCTGCAGGAGAAGGTAAAACAACCGTAAATATCGGATTATCAATGGCATTAGCTAAAATGGGTAAGAAAACAGTTACTGCACTTAGAGAACCATCATTAGGACCTAGTTTCGGAGTTAAAGGTGGAGCAGCAGGTGGAGGATATGCTCAAGTTGTACCAATGGAAGACATTAACATGCATTTCACAGGAGACTTCCATGCTATAACTACTGCACATAACCTAATCTCTGCACTTCTAGACAACCACCTACAACAAGGAAACGAACTAAAGATTGATACCAGAAGAATTATATGGAAAAGAGTTCTAGACATGAACGATAGAGCACTTAGAAATATAGTTGTTGGTCTTGGTGGTAAGCCAAATGGAGTACCTAGAGAAGATGGATTTGACATCACGGTTGCTTCAGAAATCATGGCTATCCTTTGCTTAAGTAAAGATTTAATGGATTTAAAGGAAAGAATTGGTAATATTCTTGTAGCATACAGCACAGATAATAAACCAATTTTCGCAAGGGATCTTAAAGCAGAAGGTGCTGTTGCATTAGTAATGAAAGATGCTGTAAATCCGAACCTAGTACAAACTCTTGAGAATACACCTGCATTCATCCACGGTGGACCATTTGCAAACATAGCTCACGGTTGTAACTCAATGCTAGCGACAAAACTTGGATTAAAAACTGCTGAATACGTAGTTACAGAAGCTGGATTCGGTGCGGATCTTGGTGCTGAAAAGTTCTTCGATATCAAAGCAAGATTTGGTGATTTAAAACCATCAGCTACAGTTATAGTTGCTACAGTAAGAGCACTTAAACATCATGGTGGAGTTGCAAAAGCAGACCTCGGTACAGAAAACCTTGAAGCATTAGAAAAAGGATATGCAAACCTTCAAAGACATATAGAAAATGTCAATAAATTCGGTGTACCTGCAGTAGTTGCAGTAAACAGATTCCCAACAGATTCAGAAGCAGAATTGGATTATGTAATTAACAAGACTAAAGAGCTTGGATCAGTTGCTGTACTATGTGAAGTATGGGCAAAAGGTGGAGACGGAGGAATGGATTTAGCTAAAGCGGTTATTGAAACTGTTGAAACTAAAGAGAGTAACTTCAAGCCACTATATGATGTTAACCTTCCAATAAAAGAGAAGTTAAACATAATCGCAACTGAAGTATATAGAGCTGATGGTGTAGAATATTCTAAAGCAGTAGAAAAGAAAATTAAAGAGATAGAAGATTTAGGGCTTGGAAATGTACCAATTTGTATGGCTAAGACACAATACTCCTTCTCAGATGATCCTACTCTACTAGCTGCACCAACAGGATTCAAGATAAGTATTAAAGATATAAAAATTAGTGCAGGAGCAGGATTCCTGGTAGCTCTAACTGGAGATATTATGACAATGCCTGGACTTCCAAAAGTGCCTGCAGCTAATAATATAGATATTAAGGCTGATGGAGAAATAATAGGTCTATTCTAAGAAAGGGTGAAGTAATTGTCAACTAATCCGAAATATCAATCAGAGCAATTGGATGAGTTTTTCGAAGCCATACTAATGCTTAAAACAAAAGATGATTGCTATAAGTTTTTTGAAGACGTGTGTACAGTTAGAGAATTAAACTCAATATCTCAAAGATTAGAAGTAGCTAAGCTACTTAAAATTAGAAAAACTTACAACGAAATCGAAAAAGAAACAGGAGCATCTACTGCTACAATAAGTAGAGTTAACAGATCACTACATTATGGTGCAGATGGTTATGAGTTAGTATTAGATGCACTTATAGCAAAAAACCTGAAGAAAAAAGGAAAATAAATAAAAGCTGAGAATTTTCTCAGCTTTTTTTATTAAGGAGAAAAGATGAAGTGTAAAAGGGCAGTGATTCTAGCAGGTGGTAAAAGCACAAGGATGAAGTATGATAAACAAGAGCTAAAGGTAGGTGGACGAAGTTTAGTTAAATATACAATTAAAAAACTAAACGAATTGTTTGAGGAAGTGACAGTAGTAACGAACAGACCACAATTATATGACGGTTTAAAAGTAAACACTATCTCAGATATATATCCCGGATTTGGACCTATCTCAGGACTTCATACAGCGCTTTATCACACTGATTATGAACTCTCATATTTTTTAGCTTGCGATATGCCATACTTAAACATAGAATTTATTGAGTATATGGACTCTTTATATAATGATAGTTATGATGGTGTCATGACAATTAATGGCAAACATATAGAGCCAATGAACGCTATGTATAGTAAAAAACTTTTAGATAGAATAGAAGATAATATCAAAAAAGAAAAGTATAGAATATATGATTTACTTAATATATCTAAATTTAAGATGATCGGAGAAGACATAGCTAGGTTATATGACCACGAATTCGATATGTTTAAGAACATTAATACACAAGAAGAATTACGGGAGTTAGAAGGAAAGTTAAACTCATGTAAATAAAATTAAATAAACCATTCTAAACGTAGCAAACGAAAATTTAGCTACGTTTTTTTATTTGCTCAAAATGGAATAAAGGTTTCACAGTTCAATAAAAAATAAAAATTGAAATTCAGTATGATAGTAAATTATATATTCAAAGGGAATATTTATATTTTTATAATTTAAACCACTGAAAATAAGGTTTATATAAATTTATTATTTTATGAACTATACGAGATTGAAAAAAAGAACAATAATTCAATTGAAAAATAAATAGTAGGAATGAAATAGTATATTCAATCACAAAATACTTCATTTAAATTAGAACCAAATATTACATTTAATTAACTTATTTACTTAATTATTAAATAATCTTAAATTTAATAATATTGAAAGACAGATGTGGAAATTCAATTCATTAAAAACGTATAAATAGAGCATATAACAATAGTTATATAAATGATTTTATTCATACATCACAGAGATATTTTATATAATAACGTTAAATATAATTTATATAATAACAAAAATATAAATGAAAAGAAATATTCAATTATAACTTGCAAATTATTGAAAAAATTGAATTAACATGATATTCTATATTCAAGAATAATAATTCTTATTCTTAAAATTGTTTAAAATGCATTGATCAAGACGAAGTTTATCAAGGTTTATACGTTTAGTGAATTGAAATTATGAATTCAATACAAATCGAAAGCTATCGTCAAATCTATGCTATAAAACCTGTATACCTAATAAATACAATATCCCATGGGTTAATATTTTTTTGTTAAATGTATTTGTTAGGGAATGGGTTGAAGGAGAATAAATTATTAAGATAGGAGGATAGTATGAAGGGAATCTGTAAGAATCAATTTGCAAGGAAAGGATTATCGATTTTTCTTGCTATTATTATGCTATTAGGCGTTGTGCTAATGCCTCAGATGGCACATGCACAAAGCACAGAGGATTTAGTTATGCCTATGGAAGCTACTCCGCCACCAAATTGGGAGGCACCTGAACCTGGAAATCCTAACTATTGGCCAATTCCACAAGGATCTACAGTAGCTAACACAAATCTTGCTTTTATTGGATTGAGATATAACGGTGTGACTAATAACACTATTCAACTCACAATGCCTACGACATTGTCAGCAACATCTATAACACTTAAAAATGTGCAATTAAATATCGACAGTGACTTATTGCCATATGTTAAAGAAGTTAGAGCCAGATCATTTGTTTGGTTAGTTGAAGGCGTTCCAAGTTATTGGAGAACAATGACACCGGTTGCAGGACAAGAAGGTGTGTTCGAAGTACCATTCTTTTGGGTAAACCAAGGACTATTTCCTGTAATAAATGCAGGTGCATTAAATCAGTTTCATGTACCGATAGAGATTGTCTTAAAAGATGGATATACAACGGCAAATATTCCACAAGAACCATATGTCGTACAACTAAGGGTGAATGCTGAGAGAAGAGGAAGAAATATAGTGGCTTGGGAATCCATGGGTAAGGCAACTGTTGTATTCCCAACACCTACTACAGGTAGAGAAGTTTCTAACTGGTTAAGTAAGCCCGCTATTATGGGAGCAGAATATAACGAGGAGACGAATGTACTCAGATATTTTTGGAGAGGTAATCCAATAGTCACATATAGATTTGCGAGCGTAAATGGTATGGTTTGGAGAAACAAACCTTATATGCTTAATGTGATAGCTGATCCGGCAATAATAGAAGCAAGTGAACAGCTAGAAATCTATGCACATAATTTAGTAGGAAGAGAAGGACCGCATTATGTAATGAACAAGGCTAAACTTGAGGAAGTCTTTAGCGATACTTCTAATCCTGGATATAGGTCTGCTAAAATTACTCCTGATAATGGATCGGTTAATACAGTAGATAATTATATTTACCAAGATGCAGGTGGACCGGATGTGCCGGTATATACCATTTTAGAATTTAAAATAAATCCGGAAAAGCTCTTCGTACAAGGACAAGAGAACTATCATATCAATGCACCTATAAAAGTATTCTTTACAGAAAAACTTAATAGTACGCAGAGATTGATTAAGTATTCTGCAGCAGAAAACTTCTTTATGATTTCTAAGTCTTTCTATCTACCGGAAGTCAATGATATATTTACGGAAGACACAGTTGTTACAGGATACACCTATTACGGAGATATGATGGTAAAAGTTACCCTTCCTAATGGACGTGAAGTAATAGGCAGATCAGCAGAAGATCCGGATGATACAGGAAAGTATCCGTTTTCAATTGATATCCCTGCGGGTGTAAATCTTGAAAAAGGGCAAGAAGTTAAAGTCCAAAATGCTGAAAGAGGTAAGGCATTTGGAGATCCTGTTTATGAAACTGTAAATGCAAAAATAACCTTTAACTATAATTATGAAGGAGCTCCTGAAGCATTAGTAGTAGAAGCAAATGACGATAAGAATATAAATAATTTGGGAGACCTAATGCCTGAAGACCCTGAAAGAGAAGGATTCGTTTTTACAGGATGGTATGACAATCCGGAAGGTACAGGAGAAGAATTTACAGCAGAGTCTACTATTATTAATAGTAAACAGGTATATGCAAAATGGGATACTGCAGTAGCCTATACGGTTAAATATATTGTAGACAAAGTAGAAGATAAAACACTAGAAGAGACCGGATTTGTTCCACAGTCAAAACCGGTACTTGAATTAGAGAAGATAAAGAAAGACATTGAAGGTAAAAACTTCTTGTACGTTGAGCCTAAAGAAGACTCGCTTGGACTAGTGACAGTTCCGGCAGATGGCATTATAAAGATGCACTACGCTGGTGACATAATAGATGTTACTGATCCTAACGAGCCAACACCTGACGGTTACTCAAGAATAGTATTTGATGCGGGTGAAAATGGAAAGTTTGAAGATGGCGTAGTTTATATGTTTGATGTTAAAAACGGAACAGAGTTCCCTGCAGAAAAAGCTCCGGTTGTTACAGCAAATGATGGTTATGAGTTCCTACAATGGAACCCGAATCCACCATTTGTGGTAAATGAAGCCATGACGATTGTAGCTGAGTATAAGGAAACAATATTCAATCCGGATAAAGTAGTTGGAATGAAAATAACCACACCACCTAATAAGGTTGAATACTTTGATGGAGAAACTTTTGATCCTGCAGGGATGGTAGTTACACTAACTGACGCTAATGGACTTACTAAAGAAGTACCATATGAAGAGTTTGAGAATAACTATCTATCAGTACCAACGGATGTTTTAACACTTGATGATACAAAGGTTATTGTAACTTATGAGAAAGATACAAAAATCTTGAGAGACGAACAACCTATAACTGTGAATGAAAAATTACCATCAGCAAAACCGATAGATCTAAAACAAGTTTATGAAGATGACGAACAGAAGATTGTTGGTAAGTTTGAAAATAATTACAAACCTGATCCAAATACTTCAGAAGTTATTCTAGTTGACAAAGATGGTAAACCTTATGTCGATAGCGAAGGAAATCCAATTAAAGGTACTATCAATGAGGACGGAACATTTGAATTTCCGATAGTAGACTTAAAAGATAAGGATGAGGTTTTTGTACAGCTATTAGAAGAAGGAAAAAAACCTACTGTTTCTGATGAGTCTATTATAGTTGATAAACTTGGCCCTGAAGTTGATGTTATTGAAACCGGAGTTAATGAAAACTTTAATAATATCAAAGCT
>JAEZWM010000022.1 GCA_023443025.1 Bacillota bacterium | reverse complement strand
TCCCTGCCATCGAAAATATCTCAAGTCCACTAGGCTTAATCCTATTTCTTACTTTCTTCCCGTCTATTGTTTCCCATTCATAAAAAGAAGTAGCGGGTATTAGGCATCTTGCAAATTGGAATGGCTTCTTAAATGTTACCTTTTCACTCACCGTCTCTCCTCTTGCATTTATAAGCGGTCTTTTAGAAAAGCTGGTAGAAAAACCCCAATCCATAAAAGTCAACTGCCTATCCATATCGATGATAGGACTTTTATTTGTCGGAAATATTTCATCTCTTCCGCCATACTCTAACTCTTGGTTATCCAATTTATAATGATTTAATATTGCAAATATATCTGCATCTAACGAATATCTTCCACACATAATTATAAGAAAAGCAGCCTGCGTTAAATACGCAGCACTGCTTTACCTCCTTATTTTAATAATTCTTTTGCTTTATTATAAACATGTTCAGCAGTGAAATTGAATCTCTTAAATAACTCAGCTCCCGGTGCTGACGCTCCGAAATGGTCTATTGAGATTACAGTTCCGTCTTTAACGTACTTATGCCAACCCATTGACGAAGCAGCTTCCACTGAAAGTCTAGTTCTTATTTCAGAAGGAAGTACTGATTCTTTATACTCCTCATCCTGCATTTCAAACACTTCTATTGACGGCATAGAAACAACCCTTACTCCAAAACCTTCTGAAGCAAGCTTTTCTGCAGTTTCATATATAAGTTCAACTTCTGAACCGGTAGCCATCATGATTAAATCTATTTTATCACCAAAATCCTTCAGTACATATGCTCCTTTGTGAGCATCCACTCCTGTTCCAGGTAGATTCATGACATTCTGTCTTGTTAGTGAAAGAGTTGTTGGACCATCTACTCTTCTAACAGCATAAGCCCAGGCAGCAGCAGTTTCTCTTGCATCGCAAGGTCTGAAGTTTACTACATTTGGCATAGCTCTAAGCATCGGTAGTTGCTCGATTGGTTGATGAGTAGGTCCATCTTCCCCAACTCCTATACTGTCATGAGTAAATACATAGATTACTCTTTGATTCATTAGAGCAGAAAGTCTGATTGCCGGTTTTAAATAATCACTGAAGATTAAGAAAGTTGCACAATAAGGCAGTACTCCTCCATGAAGTGCAAGACCATTTGAAATTGCAGCCATAGCATGTTCTCTAACTCCAAAGTGAACATTGCTTCCGGCATAGTTTTCACTAGAGAAGCTCTCTCTATTTTTCATCTCTGTTTTGTTTGATGGTGCAAGATCCGCAGATCCTCCAAATAAGTAAGAGATTTTCTCTGACAATCTATTTAATACAATCCCTGATGAAGCTCTTGTCGCCATGTCTTTGTCAAATGAATAAAACTCTTCTGAATCCATGTATTCTTCAGGAAGTTCTCCATTTAATGCCGCCATGACTTCTTCATATTTTTCAGGATATTTTTCCTTATATTCTTCTAGTTTTTTATTCCATTCAGCTTCTTTTTCTTCTCCCTTGGATACCAATTCGCTCATATGAGCCTTTACTTCTTCCGGTACTGAAAATTCGCCTTCCATGGTCCATTTTAAATTAGTCTTTAGACCAACTACATTTTCTTCTCCAAGCGGCTCTCCATGTGCTGATGCCATTCCTTCTTTAGCTGAACCATATCCAATCTTAGTTCTAATTTCAATCAATGAAGGCTTGTCTGATTCTTTAGCTTTATTTACCGCTTCAAGTATTGCTTCAAGGTCGTTGCCATCCTCGACCAGCTGAGTATGCCAGCCCAAACCATCGTATCTCATCCTTACATTTTCGTTAAATGCAAGAGAAGTGTCTCCTTCGATGGTTATATTGTTTGAATCGTATAGAACTATTAATTTAGAAAGTTCAAGATGTCCTGCAAGCGATGAAGCTTCATTTGTAATACCTTCCATTAAACATCCATCCCCAACTATGGTGTAGGTGTAATGGTCAAAAAGTTTTATGTCTTCAGTATTATAAGTCTTAGCAAGATGAGCTTCAGCCATTGCCATACCAACTGCCATGGATAGTCCTTGACCAAGTGGTCCAGTAGTCGCTTCTACTCCAATAGTATGACCATACTCCGGATGTCCGGGTGTCAAACTGTCAAGTTGTCTAAAGTTTTTAAGCTCTTCCATGTCAAGACCATACCCAAATAAATGAAGTAATGAGTAGACCAGAGCAGAGCCATGTCCTGCTGAAAGTATAAACCTATCCCTGTTCTCCCATTTTGGATTTTTAGGATTGTGGTTCATTACATCTGCCCAAAGAGTATATGCCATTGGTGCAGCTCCCAGTGGTAAACCGGGATGTCCCGAGTTGGCTTTTTGTACCTGCTCAGCAGACAATACCCTTATAGTGTTAATAGATAGTTCCTTTATATTCATTACCAGCCTCCATAATATTTATCTTTCCCTAACAGTTTAACAGTAATAATGATTATCTGCAAGTATCGTTATACCACTTAATATTTTTCGTACTTTTAAGGTGTTTCAGGTTCTATATTTTATGATTTTTGAAATTCGGGAATAGAACTCTTGATTTCGAACATATGTTCTTATATTATATAGTTAAGATATTCGAGGAGGTCATTATGCATAAAATATTCCATATAGATGTAAATTCTGCATATCTGTCTTGGGAAGCTGCCTATATGATGGAAAGAGGTGCTTCAGTTGATCTTAGAGATATCCCTTCCATTGTGGGTGGAGATATTGAAAAAAGACATGGTATAGTACTGGCCAAGTCCATACCGGCCAAGAAATACGATATCCAAACCGGTGAATCGGTAGCCTCTGCGAAGATTAAATGTCCTACTCTCGTAAGTGTTCCCCCTAACTACGAGAGGTACATAATTGCAAGCAATGCCCTTGTGGATGTCGTAAAGGAGTACTCTCCCCTAGTTCAAAGATACTCAATAGACGAAATGTTTATGGATTTTACATCATCTGATGAGGATCCCATTGCCACTGCTCATAGGATAAGAGAAAGGGTAAAGGATGAGCTGGGCTTTACCGTTAATATCGGAGTCGGAGACAATAAGCTTTTAGCAAAGATGGCATCCGACTTTCAAAAGCCGGACAAGGTTCACACTCTATACAAAGAAGAAATCCAAGAAAAGCTATGGCCACTTCCGGTGAGAGAACTTTTCATGGTAGGTTCAAGAACCGAAAAAAAACTGCATTCAAGAGGAATTGAAACCATAGGAGACCTGGCAAACCTCAGCTACGATTATGTTCACAGATGGCTTAAAAAACCAGGCATCACCATATGGGAATTTGCAAATGGGATAGAGTCTTCAAGTGTCAGAGTTGATGCTCTACCCATTAAAAGCGTAGGAAATTCAACGACGATTGCATTTGACGTGACCACCGAAAGAGAAGCTCTAATGGTCATTCTCGCACTTTGTGAAATGGTCGCTCTGAGGCTTAGGGCCATATCCATGAAGTCCTCAGTCATACATGTGGGTTACAAAAACAGTGAATTTATGCACTATGGTATGGAAAGAAAGCTCTACTCCGCAACCAATTCGACGGAGGCAATCTACTCTCAAGCTAGAAAGATATTCAGAAAAATTTGGACAGGTGAACCCATAAGGCATCTGTCCGTAAGAGCCGGCAGACTCTCAGATGACAACGCAGTCCAGCTTTCCATTTTCGACAACTACAAAAAAGACTACGAAAACTTAGATGATGCCATAGATTCAATACGGAACAAGTACGGACTACAATCCATCCATAGATCCATCTTTCTAAACTCAGGCATATCCCCCGTGATAGGTGGAGTTATAGAAGAAGATGAGTACCCCATGATGGCCAGTTATTTAACTTAAGAGTTGGAATAGAAAGTAGTTGTGAGTTGTAAATGTTTATTTTTCCGACCTCAGCATCAAGCGTAGAGGAAGTGCCCTCACTTCCAATTACTTTAGCTTAAAGATAAAGTAAGACAAATGAGTTAAAGCAAGATTTAAAATATCCAAAAATATAAAAACACGGAAACCGCAGATTCCCTACGAATACTCCCAACCCAATACTAAAAATAGTATCTTTAGTATGCCTGACCCGTTTTCAGCATTTCACGTTGCAAATGCAACACAACTCGTGACTGGCAACCACTAAAGCCCTGGAAATTGCAGCTTTCCTTTGAAGCCCACTACCAACTCCCCCTTTCCAAATACCCCCTTAAGGATTTGATTTTATGAAAGTTATTATGCGTGAAATTGAAGTTGTTGCTTATTTTAACCTAAATGGCTTACCTAACCCTATTCGATTTAGGATTCAGTCCCCCGAAACTTCTTCTAAGGAAGTTATTTCTATTGACAGTGTTATGCATATAGAAGAGACAAAAAAAGCCGGAGTTTTAATGCTTCGGTATGACTGTCAAGGACTTGTAAACGGGATTATGAAGCCATTTCAGCTCGTTTATGAAACCACCAAGTATAGATGGTATCTATTTAAGATTTAACACAAAAAAACGGCCCCATGGCCGTTTTTCATCTTAGCTTAGCTCTTTTCTTTAGTCGCATTGTATTGTAGTACGATATAAATCCACTTGTAATTATTATTGCCATACCAATATAGCTCGTAGTACTTAAATTCTCTCCGAAGATTATCCTTCCTAGGATTGTTGAAAATATCACTCCAATATAATCAAAAATACTAATTGCAGATGCATCAGTAAATCCATAGGCTGTGGTAACGAAGTACTGTCCAAGGGCTGCAAAGATTCCTATCATCAATAGTTGCAATAGCTGAGTACCGGTAGGCACCACAAAGTTCATAAGCATAAGCGGTAATGAGAATATACACGAGAGAAGTGAGAAAATAAAGATTATGGTCATTCCCGATTCTTTATTTGGCTTCCTTGATATATAGCTCACTAGTACATATGCAGATCCCGCAAAAAACGCAGATGAAACTCCTACAAGGGATGGAAACACAGCTGAGTTAAACTGAGGATTTATAATTATAAGTGCTCCAATAAAGGCAAATACAAGTGCTAAAACATGCACCCTTGTAATTTTCTCCTTTAAAAAAATAACTGCAAGTATAGTCACTGCAAAAGGTGCAAGCTTTAAAAGTGCCTGTGCATCACCCAGATAGAGATTATTTGTTGCATAAAAAGTTGTTATAACGCCTAAAAAACCAAATACTGATCTGAAAAACAGTAGATGTCTGTTGCCCTTGTGGCCAAAATACAGTGCACCACTCTTCTTAACCCAATATGCAGCGATAAAAAGCATTACAAAGTTCCTAAAGAAAACCTGCTGCATTAGGGGAATCTTTCCTCCTGTCATCTTAACCATGACGCTCATAAATGAAAATGATACAGTAGATGCAATTATAGAAAGTATTCCTTTTGTTCTATTATCCAATATTAAATCTCCTTGTTTTCTTTTTCAGCTTGTGAATCTTCTATAGTATTACCATCATAGTATGCAGAACTGGTCGGTAGCTTTCGTCTTGCTAATCTCTTTTCTGTAAACTCCTTTATAAGAGAGTATATCAGTACAAATACGGGTATTCCTATAAGCATTCCTAAAAATCCAAATAAATTGCCACCGACTATAATTGCAAATATTATCCAAAATCCTGATACTCCTAAAGATTCACCATGAATTCTCGGAGCCAAAAAGTTTCCGTCAAGCTGCTGAATAACAAGAGCTGCAATAACGAACCAAATAACCTTAATAGGTG
>JAEZWM010000074.1 GCA_023443025.1 Bacillota bacterium | reverse complement strand
CCAAAAGACGACTTTACAATTGGTATCGTTGATGATGTTACAAATAAATCATTAGAAATAGACGAAGTTATCAATACTTCAGATAAAGGTACTATCAGATGTAAATTCTGGGGATACGGATCAGACGGAACTGTTGGAGCTAACAAACAAGCTATCAAGATCATAGGTGACGGTACTGATATGTACGCTCAAGCTTACTTTGACTATGACTCTAAGAAATCCGGTGGGGTTACTATGTCTCACTTAAGATTTGGTAATTCACCAATTAGATCAACTTACCTTATCGATGAAGCAGACTTTATCTCATGTTCAAGACAAGCTTATGTAACTCAATATGATTTACTAAAAGGTCTTAAAAAAGGTGGTACTTTCTTATTCAACACTCTATGGGATGTTGAAGAGTTAGACACACATCTACCTGCTTCAATGAAGAGATACATTGCTGAAAATGATATTAACTTCTATACAATAAATGCATCAAAAATTGCATCTGAGATAGGACTTGGAAGTAGAACAAACATGATCATGCAGGCTGCATTCTTCAAACTTTCAGAAGTACTTCCACTAGATTATGCTGTGAACGCTCTTAAAGAATCAATCGTTCAAGCTTACGGTAGAAAAGGTGAAGATGTTGTTAACATGAACTACCAAGCTGTTGACAAAGGTATTGAATCACTTGTTAAAGTAGAAGTACCTGACAGCTGGAAAACTGCTACAGATGCAGGAGACGACCTATCACATCTACCGGAGTTTGTAAAAGATGTGGCTAGAGTTATGAACAGACAAGAAGGTAACTCACTTCCTGTTTCTAAGTTCGTAGGTAGAGAAAATGGAGAATTCCCTCAAGGAACTTCAGCTTTCGAAAAAAGAGGTATCGCTCTTTATGTACCTGAATGGCAAATCGAACATTGTATCCAATGTAACCAATGTTCATACGTTTGTCCACATGCTGTAATTAGGCCGTTCTTAGTAGACGAAAACGAAAAAGCTAATGCTCCAGAAGGTTTTGAAACTAAAAAAGCACTTGGTAAAGGACTAGAAGAAGTAGAATTCAGAATGCAAGTAAGCCCGCTAGACTGTACAGGCTGTGGAAACTGTGCTGACGTTTGTCCTACTAAACAAAAGTCACTTATCATGAAACCTTTCGAAGAGCAATACAATAAAGAAAAAGACAACTGGACTTATGCAGTTGAAAATGTTTCATATAAAGACGAGTTCTTCCCGGACACTATGCTTAAAGGTAGCCAGTTCAGACAACCACTTCTAGAGTTCTCAGGAGCTTGTGCAGGTTGTGGAGAAACACCTTATGCTAAACTAGTTACACAATTGTTTGGAGATAGAATGTTAGTTGCAAATGCTACAGGTTGTTCATCAATCTGGGGAGCTTCTGCACCGGCTACAGTTTACTGTAAGAATGCAGAAGGTAAAGGACCGGCTTGGGCAAACTCACTATTCGAAGACAACGCTGAGTACGGCTATGGTATGGCAATTGCATCTAGAAAGATTAGAGAAAAAATTAAATTCCTAATGGAAGAATTCATCGAGCTAGGACTTGACTCAGAGCTTAATGCTCCATTCCAAAGCTGGATTGAAAACATGAAAGATGCTAAGGGTTCTAAAGCAGCTACAGGCGAAATACTTCCATTACTTGATAAGAAAACAGGTAACGAGAAAGCTGATGAGTTATTACTTGAGATTTCAATAAGAAAAGACTACCTAATCAAGAGATCTGTATGGATCTTTGGTGGAGACGGCTGGGCTTATGATATCGGATTTGGTGGACTTGACCATGTAATTGCATCAGGTGAAGATGTAAACATTCTAGTATTTGATACAGAAGTTTATTCAAACACCGGTGGACAATCATCAAAGGCAACTCCAACAGCTGCAGTAGCTAAGTTCGCTGCTTCAGGTAAGAAAGTTAGAAAGAAAGACCTAGGTATGATTGCTGCAACTTATGGTTATGTATATGTAGCTTCAGTAGCAATGGGTGCAAACATGAACCAAACACTAAAAGCATTCCACGAAGCTGAATCCTACGATGGACCATCACTAGTAATGGCATACTCACCATGTATCAACCACGGTATTAGAACCGGAATGGGAACTGCTCAAAAGCACATGAAGAAAGCAGTAGACGCAGGATACTGGCACCTATACAGATTTGACCCAAGACTAAAAGAAGAAGGAAAGAATCCATTCGTTCTAGACTCAAAAGAACCAACAGAATCATTCCAAGACTTCATTAAGTCCGAAGTTAGATACACATCACTTCAAAGATCATTCCCTGAAGAAGCAGAAGTATTATTTGCTCAAGCAGAAGAAGACGCAAAAGAAAGATACCAAACTTACAAGAGAATGGCAGAACAAGAATATTAAGAAACACACAAACGCTGAGGCAACATGCCTCAGCGTTTTTTAATCCCAAGCTTTTATGTAAAAAGTAGAGGATGTGCAGTAAGAGTAGTCGGAGATTGGTTGTGAGTTGTGAGTTTTTTTATATGTCCGTATTTAATACAAAACGTTGAGGATATGCCCTCACTTCCATTACCATTATTTTTTATCCTTTATACCAAACGTAGAGGATGTGCCCTCACTTCCACTACCAATATCCTTTATCCTTTATAAAAACGTAGAGGATATGCCCTCACTTTCACCACCATTATCTTTTATCCTTTATACAAAACGTAGAGGATGTGGCCACACTTCCATTAGCATTGTCTTTTATCTTTTCATATAAAAATCATTACGTAGGGAAGAACTCCGCTTCTCCTTGTTTATGATCGAAGCCCACAGCTTCAATACATAAACTTCCTTTGTCTTTAATCTTTTATACAAAACGTAAGGGATGTGCCCTCACTTCCACTACAATTATCTTTAATCTTTTATACAAAACGTAGGGGAGAATTCCACTTCTCCTGTTTATGAGCGAAGCCCAAAGCTTCAATACATAAACTTCCTTTGTCTTTAATCTTTTATACAAAACGTAGGGGATGTGCCCACACTTCCATTACCTTAGTCTTTTATCCTTTATACCAAACGTAGAGGATGTGCCAACACTTCCACTACCTTTGTCTTTTAATTTCCAAATAATAACCAAAAAACCCATACAACTAGTAAAATCACTAGATGTATGGGCTTTTCTTATCAACAACAATTAATCGAGAATTCCTCTTTCTTTTGCTGCTTTATTAACTTCTTCTATCATTTCATCTAAACCTTTTGATTTGTATTCTGCCAATAAATCATCAACCATTTTATCAGAATCTTCTGTACCCATCATAATTGCATAAAAATCATCATGTGGATTATAATAGAATTGATCTTTTAATGGTGTAGATATAAGCATTGTGGCGTCTGTTATTTTTGGAAGCACTCCGTTGTTTACAGCGTCTTCATGTCTCGCCTTATTTAATGCTCTATACTCATCAGGAGCTGTTGAAGGGAAGTCTTCTCTCCATCTCTCCGGATTATGAACTGCTAAGTTCTCCATCAGTGCAAATGGATACTTTTCTGAAAGTACTAGACCTTCTTTTTTGACGATTTTGCCATCTACTACATCGTAATCTTCACCTTCTAGACCACAGAACATCAGTATTTTTCCTTCATCTGTAACTAAATAGTCAAACATTTTTAGGATTGCATCCATCTTTTCGTCGGATAGATTGCTGTTGAAGTAGGTTTCTGACCAAGCTTCTGTATCAACAAAATACCAGTTCTGTCCATCTGCACCAGGGAAGATAGGAGCTATTTTAACATCGTCTAAAAACTTTCTGTCCGGATAAAGTTCTTCATAATCTCTACCCATTACAAACAGACTTGCCGGCCCGTTATTAAATCCTAGAGCAGCAACTTTACCTTGTAAGAATGCTTCATTTGCACTTGCACCAAATAAGTTGGGAAGGTCTTTGATTATGGTTCCTTCTCTATACATATCCTGTGCTAGTTTCATTACTGCTTTGATGTCTCCATCAAATACACTTGGCATAGCAACGCCCTCATCATTAATTATCCATTTTTTCTCTAGGATTCCTCCATATGGATACATAATGCCGGCTAAACTTTTAACTCCACTTTGACACATTCCGCCAATAGACTTTCCTTCAGGATCTGCAGCTATAATCTTTCTCAGCATGTCTCTGAATTCATCCCAGTTTTTAGGCTCTTCAGTGACACCTGCTTCTTGTGCCAAGTCCCATCTATATGCTATGTTTCTATCAAGTACACTGTAAGTGATATCTCCATAGGATTGTCTAGGAATGATGTAGTGTTTACCGTTTTGCATGGCTTCCTTTGCTCTTTCCATTTCCATGTATTTCTCTAAGTTTGGATATGGTGATAGGTCATCCGGAAGTGCTCTAATGATACCTTGTTCTACCCAGTCGAAGAAACTACTTTGACCAAGCCCTACAAAGTCACCTACAAATATATCAGGTAGCTGGCCATTGGTTGCCCAAAGTTGTACTTTTTCATGGTAATCAGTACTGCTCATATCTTGTGGAACTAACTTTACACCTGTTCTTTTTTGGAACTCCTGGAGTAGAGCATCATTTTCTCCACCCGATAGTGCCTCTTGAACATTCCAAAAAGCAATGGTTATTTCAACAGGCTCTTCAGTGCCGGTTTCAGCTTTATCTGCTTCCTCTTCAGCTGGTTTTTCTTCTTTGTCTTCTGTTGCATCCGTCTCTTCTTTTTTCTCTTCTGTAACTGCTGCATCTTCTTTAGGCTCCTCTGTTTGTGGTTCTTCTTTTTGTCCACAACCGGAAAGTACTAGAGTTAAGAAGAGTACTAGCAATAAGAGATTTTTAAGTACTTTTTTCATAAATTCCTCCTTAATTTATTTTACATCTTATGATGTAATTTTCTTTTAAATCATCTCTAGAAAAGCTTGAATTCTTGTGCTAATCTGTCCTATATCGGACTCAGAATAATCTGTTTCTAACTGCATATAGGGGATTCCTTTTTCTTGCATCAATCTCCTAACCTTAACAGCTTCTATATTAAATGTATGACATGCTTGAAGTACTACTTCGATAACAGCTTCAACTTGATACTCATCGATGAGTTCTTCCATAAAGTCAAGCCTGTCTTGATTAGGTGTCATTACAGAACAGGATATTTTTAGATATCTCTCTGCTAATGCTCTAACCGGATCATCGGTATCTTCTTCTACCATAATGCCTGAGGTTCTACTGCCTGCACATGTATCATAGCAAACTATAACTCCGCCGGAATCTTCAATAATAGGGCCGATTTTATCAATTACTCCGCCCATAGGGCATCCGGTAAGCATAATTCTTCTTTTATCTTTCCCTATTATTTGATTGCTTTTATGGTATTCGTCTAAAATATATTGAATCAATTCTTCAAGTGCCATCTGCCTTGTTATTGGATCGAGCCTGAATTCGTCTCCTTCAGCAGTTTTAATAAGTTCTGTACCTGTCATTGGTGGTGGAACTAATTTTTGTAATTCAAAGAAATTAACCCTTAGTTTTCTTTGTCTATTTGTTTTCTTAATTGCTGCGTTAAGTTGTTCTTTTGTAATTTTACGATTAAATTTGGTTTCAAAGTAATCTATTAATCTATGTATTTCCTTTTCCCAAAAATCAATCTCGTAGTCTCTGTCAGCTCCTTGTGGTAAATGCATCATATAGACGTTTTTACCTAGGTCTTCAAGTAGTTCATACATTTTCTTTTTTCCATCGCATGTCGTTTCACCTATGATGACATCAGAGAAGTAAAAGTATGGACATTTGTCAGTTAAGGCAAAACCATAACTAGACTTTATAAGAGGGCAGAGGTTTTTAGGAAGTACTGTTTCTGCATCCGGTATTGTCTCAGGACTAGTTCCGCAGAGACCAACTGGAACAAAGTTTGCTGCTTCTATAACTTCCAAAGGTGTATATGCACAGAAGACTCCTGCAATCATGCCTCCACTTTCTTTAATGTCCATAACTTCGATGAAACCTTCACGTCGAGCGTCGGAGAATTCTTCGAATTTTTCTGGTAGAGTTTTTTTATCCATATTTGTCCTTTCTATTAGAAATGATAAGGAAACTGTTAAACTTTCCTTATCATGTTCTTTTTATTCCAGAATTCCTTTTTCTTTTGCTGCTTTGTTTACTTCTTCAAGCATAGCGTCAAGACCTTTTGTCTTGTAATCATTCATTACATCTTCGACCATTTTATCTACCGGCTCACTACCCATCATGATACTGTAAAAATTATCATGTGCGTTATAATAGAATTTGTCTTTAAGTGGGGTAGAAAGCATCATGGTTGCGTCCGTAATTTGTGGTAGAATACCATTATTTACAGCGTCTTCATGTCTTATTTTGTTAAGCGCTCTATACTCATCAGGTGCAGATGATGGATAGTTTTCATCCCATCTTTCCGGGTTGTGAACTGCTAGGAAATTAACTAAAGCAAATGGATATTTTTCATTAAGGATAACTCCTTCTTTCATAACAGGCTTTCCATCTACTACATCGTAGTCTTCTCCTTCTATACCGCAGAACATAAGAGTTTTACCTTCATCTGAAACTAAGAAGTCAAACATCTTAAGAATTGCATCCATTTTTTCATCATCAACTTTGCTATTGAAATATGTTTCTGAATATGCTTCTGTATCTACGAAGTACCATTTTTGTCCATCTACTCCGGGGAATATTGGTGCAATTCTTATGTCATCCAAGAACTTTCGACCTTCATAAACTTCTTCGTAATCTCTTCCCATGATATGCAAACTTGCAGGTCCTCCGTTAAATCCTAATGCTGCAACTTTACCTTGTAGGAAAGCATCATTTGCACTTGCTCCTGAGAGTTGTGGGAGGTCTTTAATAACTGTTCCTTCTTCATACATATCACGAGCTAGTTGCATAACTGCTTTGAAGTCACCATCAAATATACTTGGCATTGCAACGCCTTCTTCGTTTACAACCCATTTTTTCTCTAAAATTCCACCATATGGATATACTAAACCGGCTAGTGTTTTTTCACCTTGTTGAGCCATTCCGCCTATGGATTTACCTTCTGGGTCAGCTGCAATAATCTTTCTTATCATGTCTCTAAATTCATCCCAGTTTTTTGGTTCTTCAGTAACGCCAACTTCTTGGGATAAATCCCATCTATAAGCAATATTTCTATCAAGCACACTGTAAGTTATGTCACCGTATGATTGTCTAGGGATAATATAGTTTTTACCGTTTTGCTGCGCATCTTTTACCCTTTGCATTTCCATGTATTTTTGTAGATTAGGATATGGTGAAAGATCGTCTGGTAATGCTCTAATTAGTCCTTGATCAACCCAATCAAAGAAACTACTTTGTCCTAGACCAATAAAATCTCCCATAAAAATATCGGGTAATTGGCCATTAGTAGCCCAAAGTTGAATTTTTTCTGCGAAGTCTGAACCACTAACATCTTGTGGTACTAATTTTATTCCCGTTTTCTTTTGAAATTCTTGGAGCATCTTATCGTTTTCTCCACCGGAAAGAGCTTCCTGGATGTTGATAAGTGCAATAGTAACTTCTACAAGTTCGTCGTTTTCTGTTTCTTCTGTCTTAGATGATTCTTCAGTATCTTCTTTTGCATCCTCTTTTACTTCTTCTTTTTTATCATCTGTTTTTTCAGCTGTTTCTGAAGTCTCAGTTGATTTGTCTGCTTCATTGTTCTGGGTACATCCTGTTAGGACTAATGACAATAGAAGCATAAATAACAATAAATTTCTAAGTACTTTTTTCATAACTCCTCCTATTTTTTTATATTTAATATCAAAATGATATTATTCCTTCGTTGATCCCAACATAATCCCTTTAACAAAATACTTCTGTAGGAATGGATAAACACATATTATGGGAACCATCGTAATTACAATGGTAGACATCTGAACTGACTGAGGAAAGATTCTTAACTTTTCTTCGGCCATTTGCTGCATTTGTGGTGCTATTTGGTTATTGTAGATTACCATGATGTCTTTTAAATATATTTGTAATGGTTTTATATTTTTATCGTTTATATAAAGGTAAGCATTCCACCACTCGTTCCATCTTTCGACTGCGTAAAAAAGTGCAAAGGTAGACATAAATGGTTTCGAGATGGGAAGGTATATCTGTGTTAGTATTTGAAAGTCGTTAGCACCGTCTATAATTGCTGCTTCTTCAAGTGAAACAGGGAGCGATTGGAAATAGTTTTTCATAATAATGATATAGTAAGTACTAAGTAGTACCGGGAATATCATTGACCATATGCTATTGTACAGCCCGATTTTTGAAACTACTAGATAAGTTGGAACCATTCCTCCTGAAAAAAGCATTGTAAATAGAACAAAGCCAGTAAAGAACTTTCTACCGACTAATTTCTTTCTTGACAGTACGTAGGCTGTCAATATGGAAAATGTCATATTAAGAGTAGTTCCAACAATTGTTACAAAGAGTGTCACTTTAAATGATTTTAGGAAAAATTCATCATTGATGATTGCTTTGTAACCGGATAAGTCAATAACATATGGCAAGATATAAGGGTTGTGCTTCGCGTAGCCAACTGTGTTTGTCAATGACATTATAATTACATTGTAAAAGGGGAAAATGGTAATTATTGCTAGCACAGCGAAAAAACAATATAATAAAAAATCGAATAATTTAAATTTAGGCTCTTGCATTTTTCTCTCCTTTTAAAACAGTCCTTGTCCTCCGGATTTAGTAACAATATAGTTTGATATACTTATCATTGTAACCCCGATAACTGACTTAAGTAACCCTACTGCTGTTGTGTAACCAAAGTTTGCACCCATTTCAAAGGTGTACCTGGCGACGTAGGTGTCCAATATGTCACCGACCCCATAAACAGCAGGGGAGTATAGATTAAAAATCTGGTTAAATGGTGCTCCACCCATTATGGTTCCTATCTGTAATATAAGCATAATAAAGATAACATTTTTTATACCCGGTAATGTCACACTAAGCATTCTTTGAAATCTGTTTGCTCCATCGACCTGTGCCGCTTCATAGAGTGTTGGATCGATGCTTGTAAGTGCTGCTAAGTAGATTATTGAGTCCCATCCAAACTCTTTCCAAAGATTACTGGTCCAAATAAATGGTCTAAACATATGAGGTGTAACAGTTGGAGAAAATGGAGGGATGTGCATCTTACTGAGTATTTGGTTTACAAGTCCTCCTGATGAAAAGAGATTCATCAGTATATTAGCAAGTACTACCCATGATATAAAATGTGGGAAAGTAAAAATAGTTTGAAAAAACTTTTTGAATCTAGCGTTTTTAACTTCATTGAGCAAGATTGCTATAATTATTGGAATCGGAAAGTGAAATATTAACTTTCCACCGCTAAATATTAGCGTATTTTTAAATGCTTGAATAAAAGCTCTATCTTTGAACATTTGCCTAAAATTATCTAAACCCACCCAAGGGCTTCCAAATATACCCATGTCGTATCTATAGTTTTTAAAAGCTAAAACTATTCCACCCATGGGAACGTAGCAAAAGATTATGTACCATATTATAGCGGGAAGTATCATTGCAATAAGCAGTATATTAATTCTTCTCTTTTGTTTCTTTTTTCTAGAGATTTCTTTCATATCTTTTTGATTATTACTTGTGTCTTTCATGTATATCTTCCTCCTTATATAGTATTATATAAATATAGGTCATAGCATTAGATAATTATATAACAATTGAATAATATAGTCAAATAAGAAATAGTTATGCATTATTAGTTATCATTAAATATCTTAATAGTATGATGTTTTTATTAATTGAGAAAAATAATAAAAAGTAGGGTATAATATAGTGTGAATCATATTTTAGATAATGAGGTGGGTATATGAATTTTAATGATGCTATGAATTATTTGGAGAATCTTAAAAATTTAGGATTTATTTTAGGTCTTGATAATATAAAAAAACTTATGGAGGCTCTTGGTAGACCTGATAAAAAACTGAAGTTTATCCATGTTGCAGGTACCAATGGTAAGGGCTCAACATCGACTTATGTTGCACATGTGCTTACTAATGCGGGCTATAAGACGGGAATATACACCTCACCCTCTATACTAAGATTCAATGAGCGATTTGTAATTGATGGTGCTGAAATAGAAACTGATAGAATTGCTAAGCTTTTTGAAAAAATAAGAACTGCCAGTGAAGAAAATGAGATTCAAATAACCGCCTTTGAAGCAGAGACTGCTCTAGCTGTCTTATACTTTGCAGAGGAGGATTGTGATTTTGCGGTACTGGAAGTAGGTATGGGCGGCAGGCTCGATGCTACTAACTTTATAGATGCAGCTGAAGTCACAATCATTACAAATATTGGAATCGATCATATAGACTTTTTAGGTAGTACTTTGACTGAAATTGCTCATGAAAAGGCCGGTGTTATTAAAGAAGGAACTGTTGTTGTCAGTTATAAACAGGAAGATGAAGCTAAGGCTGTTCTTGACGATACTGCCAAAGAAAAGCATGCGGCAATTCATTATTTGGATCTGGACGATGTAGTTTTAAAAGAGGTTGGAATTGATGGTCAACTACTAAGTTTTCATGAGTTTGATGATGTAAAGATTAGTATGATTGGCGATTATCAGCCTTATAATGCTGCCCTAGCTTTGATGGCAATTAGTGAATTAAAAAAACTTGGATATAGTATAGATGACGATGCGGTGAAGTCAGGTATGGAATCTGCAATTATACTGGGTAGATTTCAACTTATAAACGATGATCCTGTAGTTATTGTTGATGGAGCTCATAATGTTCAAGGGGTTGAATCTCTTGTGAGTACTTTAAAGAAGCTCTATGGAGATAAAAAACATATCTTTGTGTTCGGCACTTTGCGAGATAAGGATTATATAACGAGTATTAAGATGACTATCCCAATTGCAAAACTCTACTTTACTACTAGACCGGACAGTGACAGAGCTCTTTCCAGCATTGATTTGAAGAATGAGATAATAATGAATGGCGGTTCAGCTATCGCGATAGGTTCTACTTCCGCTGCATTAAATGCTGCTATTAAGAGTGCTGAAGTAGATGATACTATAATATGTTTTGGATCACTGTATCAAGTAGGGGAAGTTCTTGAGTATTTTAAAGAGCAGTAAGGATTTTAAATTTTTAAAATTATATATAAAATAAATTATGGTTTTGGAGGATATATTGGAAAATTTATATGAATCATTGATAGATTTAAATATTGGTGAAGTTAGAAAAGATGAGCCAATGAAGTATCATACGACTTTTGAGATAGGAGGACCATGTGACTTCATGGTCATACCGGATAGCTATGAAAGCGTAAGGAAACTGGTTGAGTTTTTAAGAGCGAACAAGATTAAGTTCATGGTAATCGGAAATGGCTCTAATCTACTAATTAAGGATACTGGTATTAGAGGAGTAGTAATTAAGATAGCTGAAAACCTATCAGAGTTGGAATTTAAAGATGATATACTTAAGGTACAAGCAGGGGCACAGCTAACTAAAACGTCTAAAGCAGCAATCGAAAAAAGTCTTGCCGGTATGGAGTTTTCATCAGGTATTCCAGGAAATATAGGTGGAGCTATAACGATGAATGCAGGAGCTTATGGCGGTGAAATAAAGGACATTTGCGTAAGTGTTAAAGCTATTAATCCCGATAATGAAATTGTCGACATTCCTGCTGAGGACATGAACTTTAGATATAGAAGGTCGAGAGTTCATGACGAAGGCTTAATTGTTTTAGAAGCTACCTTTAAGCTCGAGCATGGAAATTATGATGAAATTCATGCTGTTTTTGAAGACCTTGATTTTAGAAGAAGTTCTAAACAACCTCTTGATCATCCGAGTGCAGGATCTGTATTTAAAAGACCTGAAGGGTACTATGCCGGAAAGCTAGTCGATGATTGCGGATTACGAGGATATAGATATAAAAATGCTATGGTTTCTGAAAAACACTGCGGATTTATTGTAACTGATGGTGAATCATCATTTGAGGAAGTTATTAATGTAATTCAGCATGTCCAAAAAACCGTAAAGGAAAGATTTGGTGTAGATTTGGAAACTGAAATTAGGATTATTGGTGATGAATAATGAATGCATTAAGCGACAACCATATGCATAGTGAGTACAGTAGAAACGGTCATGCTCTTGGTACGATTAGAGAGGTTGTAGAGTCGGCTAGGAGTAAGGGTTTAAAAGAAATAATCATTTCTGATCACGGACCGGGCCATGTCCTTTTTGGTGTTAAACGGGAAAAACTTAATGAAATAAGGGAAGAGATAGATAAGTTAAACAAAGAGTACAGTGATATAAATATACTGATGGGTTGTGAGTCTAATGTAATCAGTTATTCGGGAAAAATAGATCTGTCTAATAGTGAAATAAAAATTTTAGATAGACTATCAGTAGGTTTTCATTATGGCATAATTCCGAATGATTTAAAAACCTTTTTTATTTTTATGATTATAAATCCTATTTCTAAGGTTTTTAAACCATTAAGAAATTATGTTAAAAAAGAAAGCACGGACGCTATAATTAGAATAGTTGAAAACTATCCAATAGATATTATTACGCATCCCGGATCTAAAGTTGAACTTGATATAAATAGATTGGCAAAGGTATGTGCAGAGCGTGGAACTGCTCTTGAGATTAACTCAAGTCATGGTCATTTGACAGTTGAAGGTATAAAAGAGGCAATGCCATCAGGTGTAATGTTTAGCTTAGGTAGTGACTCACATAAACCTGAGAACATTGGCAAATTAACTAATAGTATAAACAGGGCAACTGAAGCCGGTTTAACTGTGGATAGAATCATTAATATAATGGAGTAAGCTAAGGAGGAGAGTGGAGTATGGAAATTGTAATAATAACGGGTATGTCAGGAGCAGGAAAATCATCAGCACTCAATATTCTTGAGGATATGGGATTTTACAGTATGGACAACTTACCACCACTCCTAATTATGAGTTTTGCAGAACTAACATCAAGGTCTGAAATAGTTATCGAAAGACTTGCTGTTGGACTCGATATTAGAGGAGTCGGGTTTCTAGAGAATCTCAATAAAGCAATTGATGACTTAAAGAAAGCAGGTTTTGATGTAAGTGTGTTATTCCTTGATGCATCGGATGAGGTGCTGGTCAAGAGGTATAAGGAATTAAGAAGACCTCACCCTATGGAAAGACAGGGAAACATTTTAAATGGAATTGACCGAGAGCGTCAAGCTTTGTCAAATATTAGAGAGAGTTCAGATTATATAATAGATACATCAGACCTTAAGCTTGCGGAGCTTAAAGCACGTATTGCAGAAGTATACGATACTGAAGGAACTAGAGATCAGATGATTATCTCTGTTGTATCTTTCGGGTTTAAAAATGGACTTCTTTTAGATGCCGACTTGGTGTTTGATGTAAGATTTTTACCTAATCCATTTTACATCGAAGAATTAAAACAAAAAACCGGTAAAGATCCCGATGTAGAAGAATATGTATTTTCATTTGATGTCACTGAACGATTTTTAGATAAAATTGTAGAACTGCTAGAGTTTACAGTTCCATATTATGAAAAAGAGGGTAAGAAAAACCTGATAATTGGGATTGGATGCACTGGTGGTAAGCATAGATCAGTGGCTATTGCTGAAAAATTAGGAGAGATTTTAAAGAATAAGTTTGATTTGGTTTTCGTATCTCATAGGGACGAGAGGTACTGGCAATGAAAAAGACAAAAGACTTGAAAATCGTAACAATTGGCGGCGGTACAGGGAATTCAGTTATGCTGTATGGATTAAAAAACTATACCAAAAACATAACTGCGATTGTAACCGTCGCTGATGATGGCGGAGGTTCAGGTATCTTAAGAGAAGACCTGGGAATGCTTCCACCGGGAGACATAAGAGCATGTTTAATAGCACTTTCTAACTCCGAAAAGGAAATGGAACTGCTCATGAAATTTAGATTTGACGAAAACAGCGGCCGATTAGCAGGTCAAAGTTTCGGAAATCTCTTTTTAGCAGCCCTAAATGGAATCTACGGCGATTTTCACATTGGCCTAAAGGAAGCATCAAAAGTACTTGCAATAACCGGTAAGGTGCTGCCTATGACCCTTGAGAACGTAACCCTATATGCAGAACTAGAAGACGGGTCCGTAATAGAAGGTGAGTCAAATATTACATTCCTAACTAGAAAATCCGGAGGTAGAATCAAAAGAGTATACTTAGAACCGGAATTATCCAAACCACCTTTTGAATCAATCGAAGACATAAATAGGGCAGATATAATCATACTAGGACCCGGTTCTCTATACACATCAATTATGCCAAATCTATTAGTAGATGACCTAAGAGATGCTGTAATAAACTCAACGGCAAAAAAAGTTTATATATCAAACATAATGACTCAAGCAGGGGAGACGGATGGGTTTTCAGTATACGATCACCTAAAAGCAATCATCACGCATTGTGGTGAAAACTTCATAGATTATATATTTGTAAACAACGCAGAAATACCACCGGAAATTGAATTAAAATACAAATTCAAAGATTCGTCAAATCCAATATATATACAAGACGAAGAACTCAAAAAAATAGAAAATCTCGGCACAAAAGTAATCACAGGCAACTTCATAGACATAAAACACAACTACGTAAGACACAACGCCGAAGAAGTAAGCCGCATGATATTCCAAACCGTAAGATAAACCCAAAACCCAAAGTAAGCACTACTTATCAGTAGTGCTCTTTTTTATGAAAAGACCAGATAAAGAGGGTCAGGCTTGACAAAATTAACATATAGTGTATTATTAATATAATAAATGTATATATACAATTACATTGCGCAAGATATTATTTAAAATACATAAGGAGCGATCACAATGCCAAGAAAGCCTCGTATACAAGATAAAGGAATGATTCATCACATAGTAGTACGTGGAAATAATTCTAAAGATATATTTTATAATGATAATGATCGTATAAAATACCTTCAGTTGTTACATACATATAAAAAAAGGTATCACTTTATCATTCTAGCTTATTGTTTTATGGACAATCATGTACATCTGCTTGTTAAGCAAAAACTTTTGAATCTTTCAGATTTTATGGGTGGTATTCAGCAGAGCTATACACAATATTTTAATACTAAGTATAAAGAGTCCGGTCATGTATTTGAACAAAGGTTTAAGTCCTATCCTTGTTCTGATGAAGCATATTATATATCTTTGATTGCATACATACACAACAATCCTAAAAAAGCAAAATTAGTAGAGAATCTTGATGATTATGTATGGTCAAGTCACAATGCAATAATGGGTAATACTTATTGCGATATTTGTGATGTTGATCAATTGTTTAGGTTAATTGGTAGAGATAAAGAAAGCTCTAGAAATGAGTATTTATGGTTGTTAGGAGAAGTAAGTGATAGTGAATTAAAAGAGAACTATATGGTTGGAGATGAATTAGAGTTTGCAGAATCATCGGCGTGGATAGATGAAAGGAAAGAACAAATAAGTAAAAGATATTTGGATATAGATGAAATAGAAAGATATATCTTAGAATCAGAAAAGGAACAAGGTTTAAAATTCTTTATACATGATTATAGGAAAATATTTATTGCGTTAGCTTCTAGTCATACTCTGCTTGGCAATAAAGAACTATCAGATTACTTAGAAATGCATCCTTCAAGTGTTTCTCGAATTAAAAGGAACTATATAAATGGGGAGTTTGATGATTATATTAATGAAATAATAAATAACATATCTGAGATTATTCTATAATAATACAGCAGTAGGCTATATTATAAAAGCTGATACTATTCAATATTATGATTGCAGATAAATTATAAATAATAATAATATTGTATAAATAACCGATAAATGTTAATATAGTCAAGCCTGACCCCGTTTAATTTATTAAACAGGAGACCGACGTTTTTTTGTCGGTCTCTACTTTTTT
>JAEZWM010000058.1 GCA_023443025.1 Bacillota bacterium | reverse complement strand
CCTTAGGTAAACTTATCAATAGTCCTCCTGAGGTTTGAGGATCGAAGAGTATATCTTCATACTCTAGTGCATCTTCACTTAGTAATGCTTTATCGCCTACAAATTTTCTATTATCATAACTTCCCGCAGGCACAAGCCCCATATTTGCAAACTCCATCGCTCCATCCAGCATTGGAATTCTCTCGGGATAAAGTTTAATTGTGGTTTTACTTCCTTCTGCCATCTCAAGTGCATGTCCTATTAGTCCAAAACCGGTAATATCTGTACAAGCATTGACTTGTAGACCTTTTAAAGCCTGTTGCCCAACCTTATTAAGTGTAGCCATAGATTTTACAGCATTTTTGTATACTTCACCATTCTCATCAAGCATACCACCTTTTAGTGCAGTATTAATAATCCCGACGCCTATGGGTTTAGTCAATACCAAAACATCACCGGGTTTACTACCGCTGTTAGTTAGCACATTTTTAGGATGAAGTACAGCACTTACTGATAGTCCGAATTTAGGCTCGTCATCCTGAACGGTATGTCCACCAACAACAAGTGTACCTGCCTCCATGCATTTGTCAGCCCCACCCTTTAGAATCTCAGCTAACACATCCGGACTTAAGCAGTTAGGGAAGCATACAATATTCATAGCAAGAAGCGGTTCTCCACCCATTGCATAAATATCTGATAATGAGTTTGCAGCAGCAATTTGACCAAATGTAAATGGATCATCTACAATTGGGGTAAAAAAGTCCAGTGTCTGTATAAGTGCAAGGTCTTCTCTAAGTTCATAAACTGCTGCATCATCAACATTTTCCACTCCTACCAGGAGTTTATCGTCGGTTACCTTTGGCAACTTACTTAATACCTTAGAAAGTATATCAGGTCCGACTTTAGCTGCTCATCCCGAGGTCTTAGAGTACTGAGTTAGCTTAACTTTATTTAATTCTTTATCCATGACTTCACCTACTTTATATCTATTAAATCCTTAATTGTTTCAAACATCTTATCTCCAATTCCGTTTACATTCTTAATATCTTCAACTTTTTCAAATGGACTATTCTCTCTATACTCAATGATCTTATCTGCTGTTTTAGGGCCAATACCAGGTAAATCCATTAGTACAACCGCATCCGCAGTATTAATATTTATCTTATCAGTATCTACTGTTTGAATTACAAGAGTTTCAATTGTACTTTCTAGAACATCATCATGGATCGATGGAACCAGAATTTTCATCTCGTCCGTAAGTCTTGTAGCCAAGTTTAGTTTATCGGATGCAGCACAGTCTGTTACTCCACCTGCCCTTTCAATCGCATCCTTAAGCCTTTCACCTTCCACAAACTCATAAACACCTGGCCTAACTACTTCTCCGGCTACATGAACTATTAATACATCATCAACTGGAGCCGATGTTTCTTCTATTACTTCGGATGATAATTTATTAATAGGAGAACTATCTACATTGTTTCTAAAGAAACTAAGAACTACTATAAAACCAATAATCCCAATCAAAAGTACTTTTTCAATTTTTCTTTTAGTGCTCACAGTTACCTCCCACTACAAATATATTACCCATTTATTACAAAATTATAACAATTTAAGCTTAAAAAATGTCTACTGTAATAATTGGCAACTCATGTAATTTTAACGGATATTATGTAAAATTGCAAGTATAAGAGTGTTTTTGAGTTAATTAAATAATAAAGAAATAGAAATATTTCTTAAGATACTGTAATATTCTAAATTTAATATATATTCTTTTAAATCATTAAGAATATGTAACAATTGAATTTAAGAATAATTAAAAATAAAGATTAATCAGTTAAAATTTATCTATGATATAATAAAATAAGGAGGGATGTAAATGACAAATAGTAGTTTGAGAGATTTTGCTAAACGTGATATGAAGGGTAACTGGTTTATGGCTGTAGTAATGTTTATAGTGCTTACTATAATTACTACAATTCTAAACCAAATTTTTAGTTCTGTAATGCCTGGATCCCCAAATATTGAAGAAATGCTAGGAGTAGGACAAAATACTATTGGTTATTCCAGCGCTTTTAATTATAGGAATTATATAAATCTAGGTCTTATAGGAAACGCCATTGCAACATTATTCTCGCTCGGTTATACATGGAGTTATTTAGATTTAGTTAATCAAGCTCATGAACTAGAATTTCCTAAGCTAAAAATCGAGTATTTATTTGCCGCAATGAATAGAAAATTCTTAAAATATATTTTTATTATATTGCTTAAAAATATATTTATAGGACTTGGGTTTTTGTTATTCATCATACCCGGTATTATGCTAAGTTTTATGTTTATACCACTTGAATACTTGTTAATAGAAGATCCTAATAAGCCATTTTTTGATTATTTTAGAGAATGTTCTAGACTCATGAAAGGTAATAAGGGCAAATATTTTAGTCTAATTCTACCTTATTTATTAGCTCTATTATTTATTATCCTAGTTCCAATCGTTTCAATAGCCGTAATGTTTTCAGGAGAAAATGGAGGAGGACCCGGGGTGTTCATTGGTTCTATGCTGATATATATACCTGTATTGTTTATTTTAATTGTTTATTTCGCAATTAAAATTCAAATACTTTCTGCTGAGTTCTATGGAAGACATCTAGTTCCTAGAGCAAGTTATTACCAAACAGATAATGAAGTCTACGACTACAATAATGTCCATTAAAAAAAGTCCTCACGGACTTTTTTAATTTATAATACTGCTACTGCTTCAATTTCTACTAATGCATCTTTCGGAAGTTTTGCTACTTCTACAAGTGCTCTTGCAGGTTTATGATCTCCAAAGAACTCAGTATAGACGTCATTTATAGCTGCAAAGTCGTTGATATCTTTTACAAAAACTCCAACTCTTGCTATGTTTTCCAGTTTTCCACCGCCTGCTTCAACTATTGCAAGTAGGTTTGAAAGACTTGCCTTAGTTGCTTTTTCTACGCTGTTGGTAACTAATTCACCGGTTTCCATGTCAATTGGAAGTTGTCCTGAAACGTATATGATTCCGTTTCCCTTTGTTCCTTGAGAATAAGGTCCTATTGCCGCCGGTGCTTTTTCAGTTTGTATAAATTCTAATGCCATTATTATTCCTCCTAATCTTTTTTCCATAACCTTTCCAGGTCATAGTACTCTCTGTCTTCTGATGTAAATATGTGGATTATTATATCTGAAAAGTCTAGTAGAATCCAATTACCTTCCCTATAACCTTCAATCCCTCTATGTTCAAAACCCATTTCATGCATAACTCTTTCAACCTCGTCAGCAATTGCTTGTGTTTGGTTTCTTGAGTTACCTGTAACGATAACAAAATAATCAGCTATTGCCATCTCCGGATCTATAGGTATTGTCACTATATCCTTTGCTATTTTGTCTTCGCATGCTTTTATTACAGCTTCTAGTTTTGTCAACAGCTCATCTCCTCGTTATATAATAGTTTCTACATTCCACTGAAAGTGGATATATTGGCCAGCCTTTTGATATACAATGCTTAAGGCTTGCATCTATTCCTTTTATAATGCATTCATCTAAATTTTTAAATGCTTCTGCGTTTATCTCTCTTGCAAAATCATATTGACGACCCGGTTCTCCTAAATCAGCTACAAAAATAATTTTTTCCAATGTGCCCATGCCCGGTCTACCAGTTGTATGGTAAGTAATGGCGTTGAGCACTTCTTCATCTACAATTCCAAACTCATCTCTAGCAATTACTGCAGCAAGTGGTGCGTGAATAATGGGCCTGAAAACATCTATGTCTTTTCTTAAAATTATATCAGAAATATTGTACCCCTTCAATAACAATTCATCTTCTCTGCCCTTTGCTGCATCATGTAGCAAAGCTGCTAATTTTGCTCTGTTGGCATCGTATTTATAATGCTTTGCAAGCTCTTCACTTAATTCAGCAACCCTAACTGTATGCTCGTATCTTTTTTTATCTAAGTGTTTAGCTATATACTCTTTTATCGAATTTAAATCATTCATTGTATAATCCATATTTATTTATTATATCAATCACACTTTCATCTGTCATATACTTTATACACTTTTTATGTTTTACCCTATTTCTAATAATGGTAGAAGATATTTCAATCCTAGGCATTTCTACATAAAATAAGCCTTTTGCAAAAGACATATAGCTCTCTATTATGTCTGTTAGTGGCGTTGTATCAATTGATATTCTATCTATAACAACAAAATAAACTAATTCAAGCAGCTCTTTATATTTGTACCATGAACTGATACTTCTAAGAGAATCTCCTCCTATAATGAAATAATAGTCGATATCTGGGTTTTCGTCCATAAGTTTTCTTAAAGTATTATAGGTATAATCAGGACTGTTACCACCGAGCTCTATTTCGCATATTCCGAGTCTTGGATCATCTTTAATTGCAGTTTTTATCATATTGGCACGCATGACTTCGTCTGTAATTAACTTTCCTGTTTTATGTGGCGGAGTTCCTGATGGCATAAAAAGTAATTTATCCAAATCCATTTCTTCGTATACATAAGAAGCCATCAGCAAATGTCCGTAATGCACCGGATCAAAAGTACCGCCAAAAAGACCAATTTTACGCTTAGACATCGCGCTACCTTATAATACTCATATGGAGGTTTTCCATAATATCCAAGGCCTTGTTTTCAAGTTCTGCATCATAGCTGCCGACAGCAGCACTATCTATGGTAATAATCGCTTCAGGGTTGGCTGATTTTGCAATTATTGCATTAGAAATTATGCATATATTTGTGACCAAGCCGGCAAATTCTATTTCTTCGTATTGATTCTCAAGTATGTATTCACCAAGCTCAAAACTTCCGAAAGTATACTTTTCAAATGATTTCACATCTCTTAATAGGTCTCCGGTTTTGCCGAATATTTCCCATCCTTCAGTTCCTTTAATGCAATGTTCAACAGGCAGATGCTTGCCTTCGGTTGTATCCAAGTAGTCTTCAAAGTGAGTATCATAAGTACATACTACTTCGTCTCCATTATCCTTGTAAGTTTTTATTTTCTCAGCAATAATAGCATCCAGCTTTTCAGCACCCTCGTAGCTTAAACTCCCAGTTACGAAATCATTCTGAAAGTCTACCACTACCAACAATCTTTTCATTCTCTTCTAGTTTCCTCCAATTAATCTAAATCTTTTTTATTAACTCTTACTTTAGTTATCTCATTATCCTTGATTTCAGTAACTGTATACTCATATTCACCAACAGGTACCGTTAAGCCTTCGATTATACAAACTCTTTTTTCCTCTGCAATTCTTGTGATGGCTTCTCTTAAAGTAGCACCACTTTCTTCATTTAGCTCATATCCTGTATCTTCAATTACTTTTTCAATAGTTTCTTCCCCGGTAAATTCATAATCTTCTCTTCCTACAGTTTGTTTTAAGTTTGGAAGTAGATACTTAAATATTAAAAATACTACTAATATAGATACGGTTCCTAAAAGTAAGTCCATCATAGTATCTGCATATATGAGCATCTTTCTAGCTATAACAAAAAGTATAAGCTCTAAAATTGCAACCATAGAGTGGTTAATAAGCATAAGCATAAGCTCTACCCCTACTACCAGTAGCAGTACATGTCCTAAGAAATCCTTGAATAAACCATATGATGCTACTGATGGAGTATTCCAAATCGTTGGAAAATACCATACCAAATCCTTTAGTGAAAATATAACTCCTATGGCTAATAATACTGTGAGTACCATCTCAATTAAAAATGTAGTTCGCCTTAAGGCGTTTAATATATTTGTTCTATCCATCATTTTCTCCTTGATCGATTAGTTTTTTCAATTCTCCATATCCTTCATTTTCCATTTGATCATAAGGAATAAATCTTAAAGAAGCAGAGTTAATACAATATCTAAGCCCGCCAAGGTCCTTAGGTCCATCGTTAAAAACATGACCCAAATGACTATCTGCTTCAGTACTTCTTACCTCAGTCCTTAACATGCCATGACTTCTATCTTCCAGTTCAACTACTGCTTTTTCTTCGATGGGTTTTGTAAAGCTTGGCCATCCACAACCGGCATCATATTTATCTGTAGATAGAAATAGTGGTTCACCCGATACTATATCGACATATATGCCCTTTTCAAAACTGTCGTGATACTCATTTTCAAATGGTCTTTCTGTACCATTTTCTTGTGTCACGTAGTACTGTTCCGGTGTGAGTCTACTCTTTAAGTCATCGTTTGATTTGACATGATCATCAGGGATAACTGATAAGTCGACATGACAATAACCACCGGGATTCTTAACCAAATAATCCTGATGGTATTCTTCAGCACTTACATAGTTATAAAACTTTTCAACTTCTACAGCAATTGGTTTATCATATTCTGATTGTTTTTTATTTATAAAATCCTTTATTACTTCAGAGTCACTATCGTCAGTGTAATAAATTCCTGTTCTATACTGTCTGCCGATGTCGTTGCCTTGTTTATTAACTGAAGTCGGATCTATTATTCTAAATAGATATTCTAATATATCTTCGAGTTTGATAATATCAGAATCATAAGTTAGATAAACTGCTTCTGCATGATCGGTATCTTTTAATTTTCTATAATCAGTTTCTTCAGTTTTACCATTTATATATCCTACTTCTGTGCTCGTGATTCCTTCTATTTGTGCAAAGTATGCTTCAACTCCCCAAAAACATCCTCCGGCTAGATATATTTCATTTGTAGCATTACCGCTTTTTACATTATCATTTAAGTTTTCTATAACACTCACTTCCTCATCATTTTTTTGGCATGCTCCTATTGAAGCTATCAAAACTATAATCACTAAAAAAACTAAAAGCTTTTCCTTTATAGAACACCACTCCTTTTCTTATACATGTGCTTTATTACTCGATTACTAATGCTTGAAGCTAAAAACAGTCCTATAGATATAGAACCTGCTATAATTGAAGCATTAAGGCCTTCAGTAAAAGCTTCGCTATAATTGCTCATAACTATATTATACATCATATAATAGAGATTTAGACCTGGAACTAATGGAACTATACCGGCAATTGTGAAAACAGTTGCAGGCATTTTAAATTTTCTAGATAAAATCTCCCCTAGTAATCCAATAAGTATCGAGCCTAGAAGAATTCCTAGAAACCCATTATTCAAATATTTCGAAAAGTACATAAATGTAGTCCAACCTACAGCACCACCGATTGCACAGTAGGGTATCACCTTAAAAGGTACAGTTAAATAGTACGCAAAACCAATAACTGCAAGATATCCCAGAATGAATTGATAAAAAATATACATTATATCACACCTCCGAGATACATATAAATCTTCATAACAAAACCAACTCCTATAGCAAGTGCAATTGCGATGAACAATGCTTGTATGAATCCTATAAGTCCGGACATCAAATCTCCATTCATAAAATCCCTTACAGAGTTTGTCATAACAACCCCGGGGAACAATAGTAGTATAGAACCTATTATTACAGCATATAGGTTTGAAACGATTCCAATATGATCAGAAATAATCGCTACGGTAGAGACTATAATTGCTCCATACACTATCTCCATGAAGTATTTCCTACCACTGTCTCTAGTTTTTGTAAGAACGTATTGACCAAACAGAACAGCTACAAAGGCAACTATTGCATCTATTGGAGTTCCATCTAGTGCCAGGGTGAACATGGCGGATCCAAATGCTGCCATAACAACTTTTTTTACATTGCTGTAAGAGTCCATATTTTCAATATCATCAAGGATTTTGTTTGCATTATCAATATCTATGTTGTTATTTACAAAGCTTCTTGCAAAATCATTGACCTTCGATATTTTCTCTAAATTCAGCGTTCTGTCCTTTATCTTTTTAATAGATGTTATGTAACCATTATAATAAAATGAAATCATAATAGACGAATATGTTGTAGCAACTTCAATTTCATCTACTAGGTTACCGGTCGAGAGTATTCGAACAACTGTATCTTCTACTCTGTATATCTCTGCTCCATTGACTAGGAGTAATTCACCTGTACGCATCGCAAGTTTCATAAAGAGTTCTGCGCTCATTCTATTTGTAATTTGAATGCTTATTTAAATCACCTTCAATCTCATTACTCTTAATCCTTATTTTAACATAAATGCAATAAGAGTGAAAGTCTAGACAATCGGAATTATATTATATCTTTTAAAAATAGATGCGTAAAAAAACGCATCTATAATTGTTTTAATTCTCTTAATGCCCCTAAAAAGTACGGCATCTGAACTCTCCACCATGGCCAGTCGTGATCAACATCATGTCCCCAGTAGTCTATCCAAGCCGGTATTTGCTTAAATTTAAAAGCTTCTTCCATTTTTTTGGTATCCCTTATACTCTCTTCTTCCCATCTTCCTTGGCCTGTACATATAATTATACTGCCTTCTCTATATTTCTCAATAAACCAAGGATCATTTTGATTCCATATGAAGTCAACCGGAGAGTTTAGATATACATTTATATCACTGTATTCCCCCACAAAAAACCTTGCATCATAAACACCGCTCAGTGCAATTGTAGTATCAAATAAATCCGGATGTCTTAAGAAAAAGTTAAGTGCATGATATGCTCCCATACTGCATCCTGTAGCTATAAAACCTCCAAAATAGTTGAGATCATGTTTTATATATTCAGCTAGTTCGTGGACTATATATCCATCATATCTATTGTGCATTTCAGCTCTTTCATATGGAGATTTCCAGGTAGATAGAAAGGCTTCAGAGTCTACTGACTCCGGAGTAAACACCTGTACGATTCCATTTTCAATAAACCAGCTAATTGCATCGATCATTCCAAAGTCCTCATATTCATAGAACGAACCTCCGGAAGAAGGAAAAACTATTATAGGTTTACCAGAATGACCATAATGTCTAAAATGCATCTCTCTGTCTAAATATGCTGAGTGAAAACTCTTTTGTTTTATTTCCATTATTCACCTCTGAGCTTCAAGAAGTCATCAAGGATTTCAAACATCCTTTTCTCTTCTTTAGTTCTAAAAATTGCTCCTACATCTCCCATGACCGCTGCAAACACACCCGGAATAGAATCAACAAGCATAATTTCATGATGATAGATTTGCAATAGTTCCTCTAGACTTTTTTCATATTTTCTAAAGTTTTTTCTACCAACATAAGCACAGAAATATGGTCTGTTAATTTGAGCATTAAATCTATTCTCTAGTATAAGTCCTGCATATAGTTCATATATGTCTATGTCATTTGCAAAGTTAAACATATCGGTAGTACGACCACCCGGAACTCTGCAATTTATTTCTAATGCTACCAATTCTCCCGTTTCGTTTTCCCTGAAGAACTCTATATGGAAAAATCTTTCCCTCAAATTAAAGGCTTTGACTATCTTCTCTCCTGCCTTTACTATGTCATCTTCTATGTCACGAGGGATGTAATAATACATATCTTCATTGTATCTAACTATATCTAATACCGTTGCATTATATACAAGAGTTGAGTTAAAAACAGTTTCTGCATCTCTATTCGTTAAGCCATCATAGGTTACAATTTCACCATCTATAAATTCTTCCATAATGAACTCTTCACCATGATTGAGGTCAAAAAACTTTTGAAGTTCCTCTTCATCTCTTATCTTATAAGTGTTGCCTGCTCCTACCCCGATATCCGGCTTTACACATACCGGATAACCAACCTCTTCGATTATCGCTTTGGCTTCAGCTATATCTTTAAAAACCTTACCTCTTGCTACCTTTATACCTGCATTTCTAAATACTTCTTTCATTTTAGATTTTCTTTTTACTATCTCTATATCATCATTTTTCAATCCAAATACATTAAAATCAGTTCTTAATGCTGCTTCTAGTTCCAGCCAGTGTTCATTAAATGATTCAATTCTATCAATTTTGCCGTATTTATGAGTAAAATAACCGCACGCTCTTAGTACTTCGTGATAATTCTCCAGATCATTGACCTTATAATACTCTGTTAAGTTTTCTTTTATAACATCACTAAGTTCATCATAACTGACATCAGCAATCCCTAAAACCTTAATACCCTTTTGGTTTAATCTAACAACAAATCCCTCAAAGTTTTTAGGAAAGTGTGGTGATATAAATACAAAGTTCATAATTACACCTCCGATAATAACTTTTAATTATGATATCACCATTTATCACTTTTGTCCATTACATCAATATCGTAAAAAACTACAGCTTATTAGCCGTAGTTTTTTATTTAAATGCATATTCTCTTAATCTAAAGCTGCCTGCTGTCAAAAACACCATCCCCATCAACAAGAGTATTGGAATGCCGGGGAAGAGACCGTTTTTATCCAGCACATCCATCACCCAATAATATAGACTGATCTTTCCTACTATTTTTGCAATTAGTATAATGAATAAGCAAGATTATTTATCATGTAAAAAGCCCCCAACTGAGGGAGCTTTTTTAATCTTTTTTAAATACTGATTTAATGGCTTGAGTTAGTTTAACCCTGTTTCCATAATTAAGCGTACCGTGTCTGTAAATCTTGATAGATATATACGCCAATAGTATGGTTGAGCCTAGAAGTAGTATAAAAGCGAGTAATAACTCGTAAAAAGGTACTCTAACCAGTGAATATCTTGCAAACATCGCTATCGGAGAGCTAAATGGAAATAACGATATAATTCTGGCTATCCCACTCTCAGGTAAATTAATTGCAAGATTTGTGGCAAAGTATACAGCTATAAACAAAAATGTAACAGGACTAACAGAGGTACTTACATCTTCGACTTTAGATACAAGTGCTCCAAGTCCGGCAAAAAGAAATAAATACATTAAATATCCGACCACTGTAAAACCAAGTATTACGAGCAGTCCGTCAAAGCTGATTGTTAGCCCTATAGCTTTGAGAATTCCTTCAGGATAGTTCGCACTATTTAGCCTTAATCCAAGATATGTGAATAAATAAACCAGAGCAATCTGTAGTACTCCAATAACCGCCCCGGCCAGTACTTTACCTACGATTAATGAAGTTGGTGAAGTAGAAGTAATCAGTAATTCCATCGTCCTATCACTCTTTTCACGAGCAACAGAAGTCGCAATTATTGAACCATAAATAATTACTAGCATATAGGTTGTTATCATAACTAAATATGCAGTTGTATAACCGGATCCCGATTCTTTACCTATTATCCGATTGTCCGTTATGATGTCTATACTTGCTGCCTCGTCCACAACTGTTGGATCTATCCCTTTATTTATAAGTTCTTTATTTCGTTCATATTTTTGATAACTATCTTTTACTAAACTTATTGTAGGATCATTGACCGGATTATCCATTGAATACTGGATGATTTTTTTATCACCTAAGTTAAATCCTCTGTTTATAGTACCATTTTCTACATCTTTTATTAAAGTATCTACATCCTCATATAAATCAAATCCCGTAAAGTCCTGGGAAGACCTGATATAATTCTTTAAATCAGTATCTTCAGTATATATAGCTAAATTTCTCTTTCCTCTTATATTTTCTAAATCAATACCTCTTCCACCTGTGAAAAGATTAATAAATGTCGGGATTGATGTAGCAAGCATAGCTGCCAGTATTAATACTATAGTAGTGATTATGAATGATTTTTTCCTAGTATAAGTTTTCAACTCAAATGTAAATACTTTTCCTAAGTTTTTCATTTTTCCTCACCTACCGTCATTATAAATATATCCTGTAAACTTGGTTCATATAGTTCGAATCTTTCAATTTCATGTCCAGTTTGAATAATCTCTGATAGTAGTTCATTTGGTTTTTTACCTGTTATGAGTTCCACTATCATGGATTCTCTATCTTCAGTTATTTTTATAGAACTAATCTTTTCCATTAAAAATGCTCTTAGCTTTTGTCTGTCCATATCTTGGATGGATAGTCTTATTTTATTCGATCTTAAGTTTCTTTTAATCTCTTTTAAATCTCCATTTAAAACTATTCTACCCTTGTCTATCAAACTGATTTCATCACAAAAATCTTCAACATGCCCCATCTGATGACTTGAAAAGATTACAAGCTTATCTTCTGTGATAAAGTCCATAATTACATCTTTTAATGCTTGTGCATTTACAGGATCAAGCCCACTAAATGGTTCATCGAGGATGATAATATCCGGGTCATTTAAAAACGCCTGTATTATTTGAATTTTTTGTTGATTACCTTTTGATAGTGTTTCGAGTTTACTTTTTTTATAATCTCCCAATTCAAACCTATCTATCCATTCACTTGCAGACTTTGTAGCATCGGATTTAGAAGCTCCCCTTAGTCTTGCAAAGTATACCAATTGTTCAAGTATCGGTTCCTTTGCATACATTCCTCGTTCTTCAGGTAAGTACCCTACTTTTGTTTTATCAGGATTAAATACTTTACCATCCAACAAAAAAGTTCCACTGTCTTGTTTAAAAACTCCCATCAATGCTCTTATCGTAGTGGTTTTACCTGCACCATTTCTTCCTAAGAATCCCATGGCTTTCCCACTAACAACATCAAAACTAACGTCATGAAGTATTTGTTTGCCTGAAAAGCTTTTGTTAATATCCACAAACTCAAGCTTCATTTTACACCTCCAATAAATCTCTTGCGATTTCCAATAACTCCTCCAAATTAATCATATGATTATATGAAGTT